>SHZU01000006.1 GCA_009692115.1 Gemmatimonadota bacterium
GCCACCGCGCTCGACGACATCGACTTCGATGCCTCGGAAAGCGTGATCGGCCCCTACGAGAAGCGGAACTGGGACGGGAGCCGGATGCGGGCCATCAGCGTCACCTGTGTGCGGGGCGAACTCCTCGTCTAATCCGTCCGGGGGCGTTCCCAAGCTAGCGCGATGGCGGCGCGTCTGATTGCGGTCCATCGGAGAGGCCCGTAGGTTCGCAAAAGGAATTCATGGGAGGGCCCGATGCGCTTGAATGAACTGTGCCGCCGGATGACCACTCTCACTGCCCTCGAACCGATCCTTCAGGCCCAGCTCGCCGAACTGGCCCCCAAGAGCCTGGTCCCCGGATACGTGGCGGGCGTCTACCACGCCGGCCAGCAGATCACGCCGGTCCACGGAATCGCCAATCTCAACACCGGCGCCCCGATGACCGCCGACACCGGCTGGCTCCTCGGGTCGATCACCAAGGTCCTCACCACCACGGCGTTGCTCCGGCTGGTCGAACGAGGCCAGGTGGATCTCGATCAACCCGTGGTTCGCTACGTGCCCGATTTCCGGCTCAGCGAGCCGGGCGCGGCGGAGCGGATCCTGGTCCGTCACCTGGTGAACCACACCAATGGCATCGATGCCGACACCTTGATGCCCACCCGCGAGTTCGGGCCCAGGGCCGTGGCGTCCTATATATCCGCCCTGGCCAGCTGCGGCACTCTCTTCGAGCCGGGCACTTTCAGCCACTACTCGAACCCCGGCTTTACCCTGGCCGGGCGGATCATCGAGCTGGTGACCGGACTGCCATTCAACGAGGCGTTCGAACGGGAGATCTACGCCACCGTCGGGATGCCCGACTCGTCCACCTCGGCCACCCAGGCCATCCTTCGGCGGACGGCGATCGGCGCTTTCGCCGACCCAGCCACCGGCGGCGTCAGGCCGTCCCACCTCTTCATGTTGCCGGTGTCCGCGGCCCCCGCCGGGGCAACCTCGATCGTCACGGCGGCCGACCTGATCGCGTTCGGGAGAACCCACCTCAACCACGGCGTTTCGCCTAACGGTACCCGGGTGATCTCCCGCGAGTCCGCGGAACTGATGCGGACCGCGAGCTTCGGGCCTGGCACCCCGAACTGCGAGCCGTCAGGCCTGGGGTGGCGCCTCACCCCGATCGGCGGCACCGTGGCCCTCGGCCATGGCGGCGGATCGCCGGGCGGGACCTCGTCGCTGGTGGTCTTCCCCGAGCTCGACCTGATCGTGGTGGGCTTCGGCAGCGGGCCGGGGTCGGTCGCCATCCACGACGCGGTGATCGCCACCGTGCTCAAGGAACTGGCGGGGCGTTCGGTCGAAGCGCCGTACCAGGTGTCGGCAGGTCCAACGGACCTCACGCCCTACGAGGGCGAATACCGGCACTTCCAGTCCCGGACCACGATCAAGGCGGTCGACGGCGTCCTCGAGATGGCGTCTGCCATCGAGCCCTGCGACGAGGAACACCACCGGTTCCTGGCGGATTACATGGGTGGCGCGCTCGCGTTCCCCGCCGTCAGATGGGTGCCCCTCACGCCAACCCTGTTCGCGGTGGCCGGTGCACCAGCCGAAATGTTCCATGGGGTCTGGGGCCGGATGGGGCTGGCATCGTTCCACCAGCCCGGGCCCGACGGGCGCTTCAAGTTCATGCACAGCTTGTGGCGGGCCGCTCGCCGTACCGGAGCCTGACCCGATGCCGACAGTGGCCAAACACAAGCGCCAGCGACCCGACGGGCCGCTGGCGCTTGATAATCGATGAACCGATTGTTACTACTTTGCCGCCAAGTTCTTCACGGCGCCGGCCAGGAGCCGAACCTTGGCCGCGTCCGAAGAGTCGTTGGCGTCCGAAGCCACCTGCGACGCCAGCTGGCCCAACGCGGAGCTGCGCCCCGAGCCTGAAGCCTTTTCCGCCGACGCCAGGGACTGCCGAATCGCTGAGATCCGTCCGCCCTGCAACCCACCTGACCGCTCCAGCTGATCGAGGTAAGCTCGTGCCAGCGGGTAGCTCGCCGGCCAGACGTGCTTGGGCTGACCCTGGGCGTTGAGGTAATCCAGCTTCACGGTCTTGGCGGCGTCGATCTCATTCTGCGTCATTGCCGGGCTCGCGGTCAGCTCGAAGACGTCGAGTCCCCGGCCAATCTCGGAGCTGACCATGTACCCGTTGTACCAATAGACCGACCAGGAGCCGGCGTTACCCATCCGCGCCCCATCCACCGGGCCGCGATCGAAGAACGCGATTTCCTTGGGGTGCTTGGGATCGGTCCAGTCGAACACGGTGATCCCGCCCTGATAGAAGGCTTGAACCATCACATCACGCCCGGGAATCGGGATCATTGAGCCGTTGTGGGCGACACAGTTCTCGAGCGAGGTCTGGGCCGCGGGGATCTTGTAGTAGCTCTGGAACACCATCCGGCCGTTCTCAATCGTGAAGATGGCGTCAGCACCCCATTCCTTCGGGTCCGTGGCCCGGCACTTCGGGCCGCCGCCGCCGCCCCACTCGTCGCTGAACAGGATCTTGGTGCCGTCGTTGTTGAACGTGGCCGAGTGCCAGTACGAGAAGTTGGTGTCGGATACCGCGCCGATCCGCCGGGGGTTGGCCGGATCTTTGATGTCGATCAACAGGCCGTAACCCTCGCAGGCGCCGCCAGCCATCCCGATGCCTGGAGCCAGGGTGATGTCGTGGCAACTGGTGACACCGGGGTGCGTGTGGCCGTCGTCCTTCCCGCGACCGATCATCTTGGCGATCATCGCGGGCAAGCCGGCCCGGAGCGCCGCGCTATCGGCTGAGGTGGGCAGGCCGCTGCCCTGGCGGGCCTGAACGACGGAATCGAGCAGCATCTTGGCAAAGCCCGCGGGGAGCACTTGATCGCCCCCGCCAAAGCTCACGACGAATTCACCCCGGGCTCGCGCGGCCTGGACCGTGGCAAGGTCGTCCGGGGCGGCCCCGTGCGCCTTGACGGCCTTGAGGTCGTTGAAGATCCGCGGCGTGCTCACGATGGCGGCCTTCGAGGGATCCTTGAGCGGAACCTGGATGACCTCGATCCGGAACTCGGCCGTGTTGGGGTCGTTCTTGTCGCCGATGCACCCGGGAAGCTCCAGATCCGAACGGCTGGGCGAGGATCCCGAGATGTAGACGTAGACGTTCTCGGTGTCCTTGGGATCAACCAGAACCGAGTGGGTGTGGGAGCCCCGGCAGGTCTGCACGTTGGCCACGTTCCGCGGGTTGCCGGGGTCGGTGATGTCGAAAATCCGGATCCCCTTGATCCGCTCTTGACTCACCGGGTCCTTGACGCCCTGGTCGCCGCAGTCGATCCGGCCGGTGTTCCCCTCGGCGGACACGAAGAGCAGGTTCTTGTAGGTCGACACATCGCTCTGCGAGGCTGGGCAATATTTGCTGTATGTGAGTGAGGGACTGGCGGGACTGGAGATGTCCCACACCTGGTACCCGTTGTAGTTGCCCTGGAACACTAGGTTGCCGCTGAAGGCCAGGTCCGAGTTGGTGCTGCCGACGAATTGGGCCGATGGCTTCGTGTTGGAGACCAGGCGCATGTTCCACGCGGCCTCGCCCGCGTCGTACACACCGGCCTTGAGGCCGACCCGAGGGTCGGGATTCGGCGGCGTAATCGACAAGGCAGCCCTCGGGTTCGGCATCGAGCCGCCCGAGCTGCTGGTATTGGAGCACCCTGCCAGGGCCACCAGGCCGAGCGCGAGCGGGGCAAGCGGACGAGCGAGACGCATGGAGCGGTTCCTCATTTGGAGTGTCGTTCTAGGATGATCGAGAACAGCAGCTTTTCCATCCGGGCAATTTCAGTCGTCTGATCGATGTTGACGTCGGCGGCAAACTTGAACACCAACTGATCCTGCCCGGCGCCGTAGGTGTCGAACAATTCCTTGACCATGGCGGTGGCGCCGTTGTGGTGCTGGATCATGAACTTGAGGAAGAGTTGGTCGAACTCGGGGCCCCGAGCGGCGGTGAGTTGGCGCATCTGCTCGGGGGTGAGCATCCCGGGCATCAACATGTCGTGTTCGACGCCATTCATCACCATCTTTGTGCCGGCGGGGTTGGGCTCCGGCACCGGTTGGCGCCGCTCGCGGAGCCAGTTCTGCATCAGAGCGATTTCGTCCTGCTGGGCGTTGATGACCCGGCCAGCGAGGGTCACCACGGTGGGACGGGCCCCATTGGTGGGGGCCAACCGAGCCATCGCAATCGCCTGGGCGTGGTGGCTGATCATTCCCGACATGAACCGGATGTCGGCTTCGGTGTAGGCGTAACGGGCGCTGTCGGCCTGGGCTTTGGCGATGCTGCGTTCCAGCGACGCCGCGACCTCCGCGCTCGGGATCGGGGCCGGAGTGGTGGTGGCCGGCTGGCCGGCGCAGGCCATGGCGGCGGCGCCAAACAGCGCCAATCCAACCCCGCGATTGAGGATGATGCTTGTCACACGACTGTCTCCTTGAGCCTCCGACGACCGGCTGGCTACCTCCAATACTACTTAGATATTGGCCAAACGGATTCAACCCGTGCCTCCGTCGCCCTTGGGGGGGTAGCCGCCCAGGACAGAGGAGAGACATAACGGCAGGCGGCACAAAAGGTTACAACCCGGGCCGTCGAAGGATGGCGCACCCGGCCCACCGGCGGTATCGTAGACGGTCCTCACCTTATTCAGCTTCGTGCGAAAGACCGCAAAAATCCTCGGCGGGGTTCTCGTCGTTGTCCTCGTCCTCGGGGCGGGGGCCTCTGGGTACATCCAGGCCGCCTGGGACCGGGACTACAGTGCCGTCCCTGCCGACCGGGCCCTGACCCGCTCGGGCCCGATGTTGGTACCGAAACGAACCTGAGGCGTACTTTGGTATCGCGCTTGGGTACCTGACCGCCCCTTGGAGATCTCGGATGAACCTCCGCGTTTTGATGCTAATGCCCGGCCTGGTCGTTCTCCTGACCGGAATGGCGTCGGGGCAGGCCGCTCCGGTCCCGATCCGAGCGGACCTCCTGCTGCTCGGGGGTCGGCTGCTGGACGGGGCCGGCGGCGACTGGGTCTCCGCCGACATTGGGATCACGGGAGACAAAATCAGTTTCGTCGGACATGCCGAGAGCGCCCGCATTCGGGCCCGGGACACCGTGTTGGTGAAGGAGCTCTTAGTCACGCCCGGGCTCTGGGATGTCCACTCCCACGAGGAGGCCGGCCGCGAGCCCGGGCGGTGGGGGCGTCCCTTCGTGACGCAAGGAGTCACGACCGTTATCCTCGGCATTGACGGTTTCGGCGACAACGACATTGCGGCCACGTTCGCGCGCTATCGGAAGCAGGGCATCACCCTCAACGCCGCGCGGTTCGTGGGGCACGGCCCCGCGCGCACCATGGTGATGGGGAACGACTTCGCCCGCCCCGCCGCGCCGGCGGAGGTCGACCTCATGAAGGCCTACATTCGCAAAGGCATGGACGAAGGGGCCTTGGGCTTCTCGACGGGGCTCGCCTACAACCCAGGCTACTACTCCTCGACCGACGAAGTCATCGCGCTCAACCGGGTGGCGGCGGAGTACGGCGGGGTCTACGATACCCACGACCGCGACATGGGCGTGTCCTATAAAGGAGTTGGTTTCCTCAATTCGGTCACCGAGGCCATCCAAATCGCGGAAGAAGGCGGGACGCCGCTAGTGTTCAGCCACTTCAACTCGCTCGGACTGAAGGCGCATCCCGACATGCCGGAGGCCATCCGCCGGATCGAGGCGGCCCGAGGGCGGGGGGTCAACATCATGGGGGCGCAGATCGTCTACACCGCCTCCGAGTCGAGCGTCGACGGCCACCTGATGCCGCGGTGGGCGCCGGCCGGGGGCCCGGACTCGTTGCTGGCTCGGTTGAAGGATCCGGTTTCCTGGGCCAGGATGGAACCCGAGATCGCCGAAATCCTGGCCAACCGGGGTGGGCCGACCAAGATCCTCATCACCGAAGGCCCCAAGGAATTCACCAAGCGCTCGCTTAGCGACATCGCATCCAGGTGGGGGGTGACACCGACCGAGGCGATTCGCCGTCTCCTGATCCAGACCCACGGCACCCGGCTGATGGACATGAACCTCGACATTTACAGCATCGAGAACGTCCGCACCCTGGCCCGGAAGGACTGGATCATGACGACGACCGACGGCTACACCCCGGCCAGCGACAGCACCTATACTCACCCGCGGACCTATGGCGGCTTTACCCGGAAGTTCACCCAGCTCGTGCGGGACGAGAAGCTGATCACCATGCCCTACGCCATCCGCGGGATGACGTCGCTCCCCGCCTCGTTCTACGGAATCCCGAACCGCGGCCTCATCAAACCAGGATTCTTCGCCGACATTGCGGTGTTCGATGAGGCGAGGATCCAGGAAAAGGCCACCTACGACGAGCCCCGTCAATACTCGGAGGGCACGGTCCATGTTCTTGTGAACGGCAAGTTTGCGCTCAAGAACGGAAAAGTCACCGGGGTCCTGGCGGGCCAGCCGATCCGCCGCGGCGGCCGGTAGCGTGGCGCGGGTCGCGCTGATCCACGCGCTGCAGCAATCGATCGCGCCGGTCAACGAGGAAATGGCCCGGAGCTGGCCCGAGGCCGAGCGGATCAACCTGTTGGATGATTCACTCTCAGCGGATCTGGCCCGGTCCGGAGGACTCGATGTCGCCATGACCGAGCGCTTCCTCATCCTGGCCGACTACGCCGTCCAGGCCGGCGCGGATGGGCTTCTGTTCAGTTGCTCGGCGTTTGGTCCCTGCATCGAGGCGGTCGCGCGCCGGTTGGCCCCGCGTCCCGTGCTCAAGCCGAACGAGGCAATGATCGAGGAGGCCGTGAGGACCGGCGGCCGGGTTGGGTTGGTGGCCACGTTCGCCCCGACCCTGGCCTCGATGCGGCCGGAGTTCCCGCCGGAGCTGGACGTCCGCGTGGCACTCGCCGACGGCGGGCTCGCGGCGCTCCAAGCCGGGGACGGCCCGCGTCACGACGACCTGGTGTCGGCGGCGGCCCGGCGACTGGTGGAGCAGGAGGGGTGTACCACGATTGCGCTGGCCCAGTTCAGCATGGCCCGCGCGGCACCGATGGTGGCAGCCGCGACCGGGAGGCCGGTGCTGACTCCGGTCGCGAGCGCCGTCCGGGCCATGCGGGAGCGCTGCCGCTAGCTACATTCATGGGGACCGGACCACCGCGCCCCTCGGAGTTGCAGGAGACCCCTCATGGCAACCCTATCCCCGTAGCTTGCCGTGGAGCGGGGCTGAGGCCGTTCAGGTGGCGAAGGCGTTTGACCGGGTGGAGCGGCTGACCGGTGCCGCCGCCTCCAAGGCGAATCTCTCGGCGGCGATGAACCGGGTCGAGGTGATCCACGTGGCGACTCATGCCTCGCTCAATGCCGACAATCCGTTGTTTTCGCGGATCGACCTGGCGCCGGGCGGGGACGGGGATGGGCGGCTCGAGGTCCACGAGATCGACGGTCTTCGGACGACGGCCCGCTTGGTTTTCTTGTCGGGATGCGAAACGGCCCGCCGGGCGCCGATTCGGAGCGGAGCGGATCCCGGGGAAGATCTCGCGACCCTGGCGCTCGCGTTCCACCGGGCCGGGGCGGCGAACGTGGTGGCGACGTTGTGGCGGTGTCGGACCGGGGCGCGGGCTCATCTCCGTATCAGTATCATCAGGTGAGGGTCGTTGCCCTAGTGGGTGAGCTAGACTCTCGGTCTTTGGCGCCGTATGTTGGAACCGGTACCAACTTGCTCAGCAAGAACAATCGGGTGTCGCGTCGATGCTGGCTCGCGGGTACAGACTGCTGTAAGACCACTAAACAGCGCCTCGGTAGATCGGCGCTGGGATTCCTGGAGAATCCCGTGTTACCACGAACCCAGAGGGTGTTGGTGACGCTGGCGCTGGCCTATGGCGCGGTGCCCGCCCTCGTCCCCGCTGGCGCGCAGACGAGCGCTCTCCTCGCCAAACCGTTCTTCGAGGCAATTCGCGCCGAGAGCTCGGGCGAGCTGCCGCTTGTCCACTTCCAGACCATCCAGACCCGCTTCAGTGGATTTGCGCCGTCAAAAGGTCACGATCAGATCGCCGACTATCTAGCCGGGCGGGCCCGCGAGTACGGCTTGGCGGATGTGACGATCGAGGCCTTTCCGGCTGATGGGAGGAAGTTCTTCTGGACGTTTCTGACAGAGCCGGCCTGGGAGGCCGACGTGGGCACCCTCACGATGATCTCGCCGCGCCGGATGCTGCTCGCCGATTTTGCGGTTCACCGGGTGGTACTCGGCCGCTTTAGCTCGAGCGGGGAGGTGACGGCGGAGCTCGTCGATGTGGGCACCGGGCTTCGCCCCGCCGACTATGCCGGGAAGGATGTGCGGGGCAAGATGGTTCTGGCGTCGGGTGAGCCGGGCGCGGTGCATGCCGAGGCGGTCTGGAATCAGGGCGCGGCTGGGGTGGTGTGGTACCGCACCGTCGAGGCCATCGATTTCCCGGATCTGATCAGCAACCCGACGCTGCTGCCATGGTTTGGGCCGAAGGGTGAACCCACGGGGTTTGCCTTTGGTTTGTCCTATGCGAGAGGCACCGAGCTCCGGGAGCTGTTGAACCGAGGGGAGCACATCACCCTCAGGTCGGTCGTGAAGACCGCCATGGGTCCGGGCGAGTACAAGGTGGTGAACGCCGTCATTCCCGGCACCGAACCTAACTTGCCCGAGGTCTACATCTACGCCCACGATAACTATCGCAACACGGGCGGCGCCAACAATCTGAGCGGCCTGGGTACGACCGTCGAGATCGCCCGGGTGCTCAGCACGTTGATCGCTGAGGGCCGACTGCCTCGGCCCCGCCGGACCATCCGGTTCTTGTGGGGCCCGGAGCACTACGGCAGCATCTACAACTTGTTCGGTGATCCCGCTGAGCGGAAACGGATTCTCGTCATGCTCAACGTCGACATGGCGGGGTTCCATCAGGAGCGGGCGAAAGCCATCTTCAGGATGTACCGACTCCCGTACTCTCATCCCCATTTTCTGAGTGATGTCGCCGAGGACTTCATGCATGCCGTCGGCCGGGCGAATTCAACGGCCATTCGGAATGCCGCAATCCACTCGGCGCGGCCCGGACCGGGCTTCGAGGACCCGACCTTTGCGCCGAGCGGGAGCCGCGATCAGTTCCATTACGCCATCGAGCCGTTCTGGGGCCCGAGCGATCATGAGGACGTGGGCGATGCGAGCCTGGGGGTGCCGGCCGTCCTCTATAATGACTGGCCTGACATCTATCTTGGGACCCAGCAGGACGACATCACGAAGATGGACGCCACCCAGTTGCGGCGTTCGGTGATCACGGTCGCCGCGACCGGATACTACCTGGCGGCGGTATCGCCCGAGGCGGTGACCACACTGGCCCCGGTCGTAGTGGGCTATGCCCAGTCCCGGATGGCAGCGGAGGGCCGGCGCGCCGCGACGATGTTGACCGGTGCCGAGCCGGCTTCATTTCAAGAGCGCTATCGCGAGGCGGCCAACGTGTTGGCTCAGTCAACCGCGCGTGAGACGGCGGCGATCGAAACACTTAGCGGCCTCACTAGCACGCCATCGGGGCGCTCGGCCATTGTCAGGGCGCGGAAACAAATCGAGGCGCTGGGCGCCGCCAACACCACGGGCTTCCATGAGCTTGCGGCCGCGCTGGCCGCCGATCGTCGGCTGACGCTCGCCATGCCGGGGCCCACAACAACAGAAACTCAGCTGGCGACGATCATCCCCCAGCGGACCGACAGCCTCCGCGGCCCGGTCAACTTCTTTCGACCCGAGTACGGCATGGAGTGGCTTCGGCAACAAACCGGCGACCCCAATTGGCGCGGCAAGATCAACCTCGCCAAACGGGGTCACTACCTGCTCTTCGAAGCGCTCAATTTCGCGAACGGTACCCGGAACCTGCGGGAGATTCGGGACGCGGTCGGGGCGGAATACGGCGTGGTTGATGGCGCCGATCTGGAACAGTACTTCCGATTCTTGGCGTCGGTCGGCGTCGTGTCGCTCCGTGTCATTCCTCCAAAGGCGAGATAGCTATCATGCACCGGCAACACTGGTCCCGGCGCGATTTCCTAGCCCAGTCAACCGCCACCGCGGCCGTAGTCGGCGGCGTCGTCGCCTCCGGCCGAGCCGCACTGGAAGTACAGCAGCCTGCTTCGGCGTATGCTGAATTCCTCAAGGCTGGTATCGAGGAGCTTCCCACCCCGGCGTTGATGATCGATCTCGACATCTTCGAGCGGAACCTCAAGACGATGCAGGACGCTTGCCGGAGCCAGCACGGGAAGTACCGTCCCCACGGCAAAGCCCACAAGTCCGCTGTTCTGGGGAAGAAGCAGCTTGCCGCGGGGGCGGAAGGCCTCTGCGCCGCGAAGCTCGGCGAAGCCGAAGTCTTCGTGAAGGGTGGGATCACAGACGTCCTGATCACGACCGCGGTGGTCGGGCGACGCAAGATCCAGCGTCTCCTTGCGCTCGCCGAGGTTGCTCCGGCCATCAAGGTCGTGGCGGATAGTACCCGGAATCTCGACGAGCTGGATGCGGCCGCTACTGCCGCCAAGCGGACGCTCACGGTGTTGGTGGACGTCAATGTGGGGCAGAATCGGACCGGGGTGGACACCCCGGGCGAGGCGGTCGCGTTGGTCCAGCATCTGACGAAGCTGTCGTCACTCAGGTTCGGGGGCATTCAGGCCTACGCGGGCATGAACATGCACGTGGTCGGTTTCCAGAACCGCCGCGACGCCTCGATGATGGCGCTCGACCGGGCGTTGGCCGCCAGGTCGGCGCTCGAAAAGGCCGGCTTTGCGATTCCAATCCTGAGCGTGGGCGGCACCGGCACTTACAACATCGACCTCAAAGTGCCGGGGGTCACTGAGATTCAGCCGGGTTCGTACATCTTCATGGACGCCCACTACCGCGCCATTGGTGGCGAGCACAGCGAAGCCTTCTTGGATTTCGGGACCTCGTTGTCGGTGCTCACCACGGTGATCAGCCGGGCCAAGGGTCGGGCCATCACGGACGGCGGCAACAAGGCCCTGTCGACCGATGAATCGATGCCTTCGCCGAAGGGCCTCACCGGGATTGAATACCGGCAGGGCGGCGACGAGCATGGGATCATCGTGCTCAAGAATCCCAGTCGGGATCTCCAGGTAGGCGACAAGGTCGAGTTCGTGCCGGGCCACTGCGACACGACGGTCAATCTGCATAACGTATTCTTCGGGGTCCGCAATGGAATGGTGGAGTCGGTGTGGCCGGTTGAAGCTCGCGGGCGGGTCGATTGAAACGGAACCCGGTCGCCACAGTCGGGTTGACGGTCGCTGTTGCCGCCGCGCTCGTCGCGCCTGGAGCCGCGCAAACCGGCAAGACTCACCAGTTGAAGCCGACCGTCTCCACCGTGGAGTGGGGCTATTACGACGCCACGGCGAAGCCGGCACTGACCGTCGCATCGGGTGACGTGGTGGAGGTGGAGACCGTACTCCACTCGGCCGAGGTCCTGGGGCGGTACGGAATGGAAGCGAAGTGGGTCACCGACGAGATGCGAGCGTTCAACCAAATCAAGGACCGCGGAATCGGTGGCCATCTTCTGGTCGGCCCCGTCTACGTCCGAGGGGCGGAACCGGGCGATGTGCTCGAGGTAAGAATCCTCGAAGTCCGCGGGCGGGAGCCGTTCGGAATCAACCTGTTCAGACCGAACGGCGGCACGCTCCCGGCAGACTTCCCCTACGGATACTTCAAGACCGTGCCGGTGGACCTCAAAGCGAACGTCGCGCATTTCGCACCGAACATCGAATTTCCGCTGGCGCCATTCTTCGGCAGTCTCGGCGTGGCGCCTCCGGCGATGATGGGACGGATTTCGAGCGGGCCGCCGGGCGTTCATACCGGGAATCTCGACAACAAAGATCTGGTGTCGGGGACGACCCTCTATCTGCCGGTTCACGTCACCGGCGCGCTCTTGTCCATTGGCGACGGTCATTTGGCGCAAGGACACGGGGAGGTGGATGGGACGGCGCTCGAAGGTGCCCTGTGGGGACGCCTCCATCTGATCGTGCGGAAAGACCTCAAGCTGACGTGGCCCCGGGCCGAAACTCCGACCCACTACATCACCATGGGCCTCAACGAGGACCTCGACGAAGCGGCCCGGATGGCTACCCGCGAGATGGTTAAGCACTTGAGCGATACTTACCAGCTCACACCAGCCGACGCTTACGCTTTGGCGAGCATGGTGGTGGACTTGCATGTGACCCAGCTGGTCGACGGCGTCAAGGGTGTCCACGCGACCGTGCCAAAGAGCATCTTCAAGAGGCGGCCCTGAAGGTCTCGCTCGTAACGCCTTCCGGTCGAACCCCGCCGTCGCCTTCGCCCCTCGGAGTTGCAGGAGACCCCTCATGGCAGATCACCGAGCCCGCCTGGCGACGATCCTTCTCGCGATCGGGGTGACCCCGCCCCCGTCGCCGGAGATTGCGTTCGTGGCTAACGGCGAATCAGGCACGGTCACCCTGGTAGACCTCGCGGCCCGCACCGTGGTCGGGACCATCGACGTCAATCCCGCCCGCACCGTCCGTCGGGGCCCCGGCCGCCCGAACTATGCCCAGGACACCGACGTCTCCCCCGACGGCCGCACCCTCTACGTCTCCCGCGGCTATCTCGGCGACGTCGCGGCCTTCGACATCGCGAGCGGCCGGCCGCTCTGGACCCGATCCCTCGAAACGCTCCGCGCCGACCACCTAACGATCACTCCCGACGGGAAGAGTCTCTTCGTCTCGGCGATGCTCGACAACCGGATTTACCGGATCACCGCCGCCACCGGTGAGATCACCGGTCACCTGATCGCCGGGGTCAACCCCCACGACAACAAGATCTCGAAGGACGGAACGCTCCTCTACAACACCAGCATTGGTCCCCTGGCTTCCCTCGCCCGCCCGGCGGACGCGCCGGCGCTGACGGAAAAGCCGGGCTTTCCCAACCAGCTGACCATCGCCGATGTGAAGACCCTGGAGATTCGCGACCGGATCGATGTCGAGAAGCCGATTCGGCCGTGGCACTTCGCCCCGGGCGAACGGGGCCTCTACGCCCAGCTGGCGAACGAACATGCGGTGGTCGCCTTCGACCTCACTACCAACCGAGTGGTCAAGCGTCTCGAGCTGACTGTGAAGGAGGGAATAACGACAGCGGACTCCGACTTCGAGGCGCCCCATCACGGCTTGGCCCTTACCCACGACGGCGCCACCCTCTGCCTGGCCGGCCGCGCGTCCGACTATGCGGCCCTCGTCCACGCGCCGGAACTCACCCCGATCGCCACCATCCCGGTGGGCGATGGGCCTGGTTGGGCGGAAGTCTCGGAAGACGGGCGGCTCTGCCTCATCGCCAACACCCGGAGCGACGATCTCTCGATCATCTCGATTCCGGATCGCCGGGAGGTCGTCCGGCTGCCGATGGGAGACGGGCCCAAGCACATCACCGTCGCCAGGCTACCGGCCGCGGTGATCGCGGCGGTCAAAGCGCGCTCGCGGTGATCGAAGGCCCGCTACGCGATCGGTTCCGGCTCCATCACCTTCTCCGACACCGTCCCACCGCTCGCGCTGACGTAGTAGACCTTGGCACCGTCCCGCGCCGACACCACCCGCTTGACGTCGTTGTCCTCGAAGTAGATCCCGGCGTCGTTGTCGCAAGCGTACCCGGGCTTCATCTCGCCCGAGCCGATCAGCTTGTGATACAGCGGCCGCCGCCCCGCCTCGGCGTCATAGTGCGGCGAGTGGCTGCTCTTGAGGAAACCCAGGCATTTCACGATCGAAAGCGCCTTGGGCCGCGAATCGGTGGTGCCTTCCTCGAACCAACACAGCGAACCGGCGCTCGCGCCGCCCAGGACGATGCCCTGGTCCCACGCCCGTCGGAGCACGACGTCGATGCCCTGCGCCCTCCAGATGGCCTGCTGGTTCAAGGTATTGCCGCCCGACACCACGATGGCGTCCATCGACAGGAAAACCTCGTCCCACCCCTCCTTCTGGCTCAGGCTCTCGATGAACGAATCCTGGACGTGCGGTTCGACGTCGAGCGGGGCGCAGTCCTTGAAGAAGGCGAGCTTGCCGGCGGCGCTGTCGGCGGAGGCGGTCGGTAGGTAGCAGATCCGGGGACGCTTCTTGCCGGTGAGCGTGGCCATGTACCGGATGAAGGCGGTGTGAAACCCGCCGCCCGCGATCAGGATCTTCCGGCTGGAGCAGGACGCGGCCAAGGAGTCCAAGGGGAGACGGGCGGTGCCGATGCTGAACGAGCCGAGGGCCGAGGCGGCGACGAAATCCCTGCGATTCATCTGGTTGGCTTTCGGTTGAGCTTGGGGATGACGAAATCCACCGGCGTGCGGTAAACTAAGCCTTCATGAATGACCTCCGCCAGAACCTTTCGGATGTTCTCGGCTCGGCCCACCGGATCGCGGCCATCCTGGCCCTCGGCCTTGTCGTGCCTCGGCCCGCCGCCGCTCAAGAACGGCCCACGGAGAACGAGGCCCGCCTCATCGAGGTCCTCAAGGCCGACATTCCCCAGATCCTTCGATTGACCGGGGCCCCGGGTCTCAATCTGGCCATTGCCCGCCGAGGCCAGGTGATCTGGGAGGAAGGGTTCGGGTTCGCCGATCTCGAGCGGCGGATCCCGATGACGGCGGCGACCGTGACCCACTCCGGCTCGATGGGCAAGACCTACACCGCGACCGCCGTGATGCAGCTGGTGGAGCAGGGCATCCTCGAGCTCGACGGGCCGGTCAATCGTTACCTGTCCGGCTGGCAGATCGCCAACCCGCTCGGCGGCCGCGACGTCACCATTCGGGATCTGTTGACCCACCGGAGCGGCCTGGCCGGGAACGGAGCCTGGAGCGTGCTCCGCGATCCGAAGCCGCTCGCCGAGCACGTCCCCGAAGCCTACGGCAAGAAGCAGAACGATTTCTACGGCGGCCTGCTACCGACCTGGGCGACCCGCGCCGGCGAGAAGTATGACTACTCGAATCTCGGCATCGCGACGTTAGGGTATCTGGTCCAGGTCACCAACCCCGAGAAGCTCTCGTTTTCCGACTACGTCCAGCGTCACATCATCGATCCCCTGGGAATGACCTCGACTCAATTCCCTCCGGTGCAGGATTCGGCCCACATCCGGCCCGATATCTGGGCCAAGATGTCCCGGGGCTATGCCGGCCTCGGCTCGATCCGGATTCCGACGCCCGCGATCTATTTCGAGGATCATCCCGCCGGCACCGTGGTCACCAAACCGAGCGACCACATCCGGATCTTGCTCGCCATGCAACACGACGGGCGGTACAACGGCTACCAACTCCTCAAGCCTGAGACCGTCAAACTGATGTTGACGCCGTACCCGGGGACGGAGTCGCCCACCGTGGGCCTGGTGTGGGCCCTGGCGGACTGGGACAAGCCCTATCGCCGGATCTTCGCCCACTCCGGCGCGCACATGTGGGGGTGGACCAACACCTACCTCGCTTTTCCCGGGCTCGATCTCGCCATCGCGGTCTTCATGAATCAGTGGGCGCTTCCGAACGACGCTCAGGGCGCCCGCTACCAGGAGGCGGGGTTGGTCACCAACTTCGTCCGATCCTGGGTGGAGCGGGACCTGACCGGTACCCTCCGGCCGGTGGCGGCTCATTCATGGGCTTGGAAAGTGTCCTATGTCCAGGGCCTGATGATGGTGGAAAGCGTCAATGGCGTCTTGGGCATCAAGGAGCCACTCTCGGCCGCAACGATCGACATGATGGTCCGCGGCGCCGCGCCCCGGATCGAGCGGAACGGGGCTTCGGTCTGGGACCCCGAAGGGTTTCGGGCCGGCATCGCCGACATGGCCGGCGCCGAGTTGACGCCGACGGGGATCGCCGCGTTCTTCCAGTCCGACCGGCTCCGGGTGCTCCTGGAAGAACTTCCCCTACTCTACCTCGAGCTCGGCGGTCGAGGCAATCTCCCTGATCCGAAGCCGAGGTGACGTCATGAAACGCCGAACGGTTAGGGTTCGATCTGGCGTCGGCCTGCGAATGGGGGCCACCGCTCATCCCGGCCTGATCGATGCTAGATCACCGGAATGACTCGCCACCATCGCTCGCTCGGTAGCGCCCTCCTGTTCGCTCTTGCCACCTGTGGCGGGGGGAACGGGGGCACCGGACCCACCGACAACCCGTGGGGCGTGACGGCCACGGGACCGGGTGTGCTCTCGGTGTCCCCGATCGATACGGCGTCGGTGATCTATACCACTCCGCTCGGCAAACTCGGCCCACCGTGGCACACCCTGCCGACCGATCATGTCTATATCTCGTTCGTCGACCCCTACGGCGGCAATCAGCAGCACAATGACTGCCGCAAGCGCCCGATCTACGCCGCCGGGAGTGGCGTCATCACTTTGGTCTTGGCGACCGAGGCGCGCGGCGACACCAAGGTCGACATCCAGATGACGAAGACCTTCCACTACTACTACGATCACGTGCTGCTCTTGCCGGGCATGGTCCCCGGAACCCGGGTCACCGCCGGGCAGCCGATCGGGACTACCACCGGTTTCTGCCCGTCGTTCGACCTCGGCGCCTACGACCGTGATGTCACGCTTCCCGGCTTGGTGAACCCAGCCCGCTACGGCCTCGGAACCCGGTACGCGGTCTCGCCGTACAAGTACCTCGCCGAGCCGCTTCGGAGTCTCTACTACTCGCGGTCACGGCTGTTGGAGGGGGCGCCGGTCGACAAGGACGGCCGGATCGACTTCGGCGTGGCCGGTCGGCTGGTGGGCGACTGGTTCCACTCCTCGCTCCCGGTGGATCATCTAAGCACCGGAAGTATGGCAGGGTGGGTCAAATCGCTGGCGTTCGTGCCCGACTGGTTCAGCGGCCGGCCCCAAGTGTCGGTGGGCGGCACCATCGCGTCCCCGTTCTTCGGGAACATCGGAGCGAATGACCCCCACCCGGCCACCGTGAGCCCCGCGAGCGGCGTGGTCGGTTACCAGATTTCCCGGCCCGGTGCAACCGAGACCTTTGGCTGGTTGCTGGTCCAAATGACCGCCGCCGACCGGATCAAGGTGGAGTTCTTCCTCGGAGCGACCGCCCGGCCGGGAGCCTTCACCAGCGCCGCGGCTGAGTATCTTCGGTAGGGGCCACGACGTTCCAGCCCGGTCCGGAGAGCACGGATGTTCTCGACGCGTTCTTCCAGTCCGACCGGCTCCGGGTGCTCCCGGAAGAACTTCCCCTGCTCTACCTCGAGCTCGGCGGTCGAGGCAATCTCCCTGATCCGAAGCCGAGGTGACGTCATGAAACGCCGTGATCTGCTCCAAGGCGCGTTGGCGGCGGGAACCCTCCCGATGCTGCCGTTCGGTTCGGCTCCGGCACGGGCCGCATCCCAAGATCAACCAATCGTGGTCGAAGGGCTCTTCGCGGGCACCATCCGGCTTTCGCATCTCCGCGGAATGCAACAGGGCGGTGTCCATTGTGGCGTGGCCGGCGGGCCGTCGGACATGGCGTCGTTTGCCGCACTGCTCGGGTTCTTCGACCGGTACAAGGACGAGGTCGTCCTGGCCAAGTCGGTGGCGGATATTCGCGAGGCCCGGCGGGCCGGCAAGATCTCCAACGTGTTCTGCTGGCAGGCCGCCGACGCTTTGGGGCAACAGTTCAATTCGCCGCTCGGCACTTCGGCGACCGCCCTTCGGGCGTTCCACGAAGTGGGTCTCCGGATCGTGGGCCTCTGCTACAACACCGTGAACGCATTCGGCGGCGGCTGTCTCGAACCCACGGTTGGGCTGACCCGGGCCGGCCATCGTCTCGTCGAAGAGATCCATCGCCTCAAGATCGTGCTCGATGTCGGGGGCCACACCGGCGAGCAAACCTCGCTCGACGCGATCGCGGTCTCCCGGGGTGTTCCGGTGATTTGCAGCCACACCAACGTCGCGTCGATCGCCAACAACAACCGCTGCATCAGCGACCGGGTCATCGACGCGATCGCGGCCACCGGCGGGGTGATCGGGATCACGGCGGTCAACGATTTCCACGTCCGCGGTCGAGGCAACACCGGCCGGGTGCCGCACGTCGGGATCGATGCCCACATCGATCAGTACGAGTACATCCGGAAGCGCGTCGGGATCGATCACGTCGGGATGGGCACCGACTTCGTCGATGGGATGCCGATTCCCTACGACGGCGGGGTCAACCGGGACATCATCCCGCTGGACATGATCGACGAGCCGTGGAAGTTCATCGACGGATTTGGCAGCATCGGGGAACTGCCGAATCTGATTGCCGGCTTCAAGCGGCGTGGCTGGTCCGACGCCGACCTCGCGAAAGCGATGGGCGGCAACTGGCTTCGGGTCTACCGCCAAGTATGGGGTGGCTGAGCGTCGTCAGTGAGTTCCCGCTGAGGCCCGTTCCGGGACCGCCCGGTCGTGCCGGAATCGGTCAAGGGCAAACGGCGCGATCAACGGTGGCACCCGGCCCGTCGCGAGGAGTTCGGCCATCGGGGTGGCCTGTCCGTCACCGAGGTGGACCCCGAAGGTGAAGCAGGCGCTCGTGGCCGGCTGCCTTGCGGTGGCGGAACGGGTGTCGCGGCTGCTCGGTCACCGGTAACCCACCGTCGCTGACTTGGTACCGCGGATCGGCAGGGGCGTTACCCTTGAGGGTGGGAGCGTTCTTCAAGGGAGGTGCCCGTGACGATTCGTGGCCTCGGTGTGGTCCTGGTGGCGGTGCTGGTGGCACCGGCAACGGCTCAGAAGCGCAACGCCGATCGGCCGGCCGGCGCCAGATACGAGGGCCGGGCGTTCGACTTCAAGAAGATCGCCGAAGGTGTCTTTCTGGCGGCCGGTACCGGCAACTTGAGCGCCGAGTCGAACGCCGTCATTGTCGTCAATGACCACGATGTCTTGGTAGTCGACGGGGAAACCAGTCCGGCGGCCGGCTGGGCTTTGATGAAGGAGCTCCGGTCGATCACGGCCAAGCCGGTTCGCTACTTGGTGATTTCCCACTTCCATTACGATCACGCTCACGGAACCCAGTTCTTTCCGCCAGGCATTGAGATCATCGGCACCGAATTCACTCGCCGGATGCTGGCCGAAGGCAAGTCGCTGAGTCATCCCACGGCCGCCGGCAACCGGACGTTTTCGGCGGCCCAGATCAGCAACCTCACCAAAGCTCTCGACACGGCCTCAACACCGGCCGGCCGGAAGGACATCGAGAAGCGACGGATGGTCTGGCAGGAGTACGTCGCGTCGATTGCCACGATTACGCCGGTGCCGCCGAACGTGACGGTGACGGACCGGATGACGTTGACCCGGGGCGGCCGCGAGATCGTGATCTTCCATCCCGGACCCGCCCACACCGCCGGCGATCTCGTCGTCTGGCTTCCCAAGGAGAGGATCCTGGCCACCGGCGACATGCTGCAACCCAACCTCCCGTATCTGGGCGATGGGTTCATTCAACAGTGGACCACGGCCTTGGATTCGCTCAAGGCGCTGGCTCCAGCGGTGATACTCCCGGGTCATGGTGACCCGATCACCGATCTGGCCGTGTTGGATCACTTGCGGGATTATTTGCGGGACTTGTGGACCCAGTCCGTGGCGCTCAAGCAGGAGGGGCTGGCCTTTGCCGAGGCGGCCAAGCGTCTCGATTTGACGAAGTACGACGCCTACTATCCTCGGTTCCCAGGTTGGACGGATGAAATGGTGGCCCGCCGGCGGGCCGGTTCGGTCAAACGGGTCTACGATTTAGTGGACGGCCTCAAATAGGCGGGCCGCTGCCCCACACGGTTCCGAACAACCGGAGGAAATTCCCCCCGATGATCTTCTCGATCCGGGCATCGGAGTAGCCCCGAGCCGCGAGCCGCTCGGCAATCGACTCCATCCGCCTTGGCGTGTTCAGGTCGGCCACGAACATGAAGTCCTCCTCCCGGGGCGCCGCGATGCCTAACCGCTTGCGCCCCTCCACGAACTGCTGGTGCTTCCGGGTGTACTCCGGGGTGACCTGATGCGGCGTAATCGAGAGGTCACTCCCGATCCCGACATGATCCTCGCCGCAGACATTGACGGCGTGCTCGATTTGCCGGATCAGGTCGTCAGCCGTCGGCTGGCCGGCGGCGTTGATGAACGGCATCAGGTAGATCCCGATGACACCGCCCTTGTCGGCCAGGCGCTTGAGGGTCGCGTCGGACTTGCTCCGAGGGTGATCGAACACCGCTTTGCAGCCACTGTGGGTGATCGCAACCGGGGCGGATGACGCCGCAATGCCGTCATCGGTGGTCCGGGTGCCGCAATGACTCAGATCGACGACCATGCCGAGCTGGTTCATCCGGGCCACCACCGCCCGGCCGTGGACGCTCAGGCCGGCGTCGGCCGGTTCGAGGCAGCCGTCGCCGAGGAAGTTCCGGACGTTGTAGGTGAGCTGGACGATCTTGACGCCGTAGCGATGGAAGAGGTCGAGGCGTGCGGGATCCCCTTCGAGCATGACGGCGTCCTGGAATCCGTAGATCAGCCCGACTCGGCCGGTCCGCTTGGCGTCGGTCAGCTCGGCGATCGTTCGGACCCGGCAGAACACGTCGGGATGGGCCGCCAACTCGCGCTCCCAATAGCCGATACTGGCGAAAGTGTCGTCAAAACTGGCGTGACCCCGTCCGCCACCGCTCAGCGTCAGGTTGACGGCGGTCAGCCCTGACGCGCGGGCGTTGGCCACCATCTCGTCGGTCAACGGTCCCGTCCCACTATCAGGACTATTGAACGGACCGGGACTGGCCAGGCAGTCGATGACGGTGGCCTTGGCATAGCCGGGCCAGGACCGGCGGGCCAGCGGGCGGAAGTGCCGGGCCAGCGGCAACGCCGCGGCCGACGAGACCACGAAGTCGCGTCGCTTCATGACTGGCGCTCCTTGATCATGGCCTTGGCGATGATCAGTTGCTGAATCTGCGTGGTGCCTTCATAGAGGCGAAACACCCGGACATCTCGGTAGAGCCGTTCCGCGGCGCACTCGGAGATGTAGCCGGCTCCGCCATGGATTTGGAGCACCCGGTCGGCCACCCGGCAGCACATTTCCGAGGCGAACATCTTGCTGCAGGACGCCTCGACCGACACCCGCTCGCCTCGGTCGAGCCGGCGGGCCGTGTCGAGGACCATGCAGCGGGCCGCGTAGGCCTCCGCCTTGCTGTCGGCCAGCATGGCCTGGATCAACTGATACTCCGCGATCGGCTTGCCGAATTGGGGCCGTTCCAAAGCATAGGTCAAACCCTCGTCGATCAGTCGTTCGGAAATCCCGACGCACATGGCCGCGATGTGCACCCGTCCCCGGTCGAGCGCCCGCATCGCCACTTTGAACCCCTGGCCCTCCTGGCCGATCAGCGCCGAGGCTGGAATCCGGCAGTCCTCGAAGATCACGTCGGCCAGGTGGGCGCCTTTCTGGCCCATTTTCCGGTCGGGCTTGGCCACCGAGAGGCCCGGCGTATCCCGTTCGACAATAAAAGCGGACACCCCGGCGGCCCCGGCTTTCGTGGGATCGGTGCGGGCCATGACGATGAAGATCCCGGCCTCTGGGGCGTTGGTGATGTACCGCTTGGTGCCGTTCACGACGTAGTGGTCCCCGTCGCGCCGGGCGGTGGTGGTGAGGGCCCCGGCGTCGGAGCCGGAATCCGGCTCGGTCAGGCAGAACGCCGCGATCAGCTCGCCGCTGGCGAGGCGCCGGACATACCGGTTCCGCTGTTCATCGTTGCCGTCATGGAGGATGCTCGACGAGCCGAGCCCGTTGTTGATCCCGGTGACCGACCGGAAGGCCGGCGCCGCCCGGCAGAGCTCGAAAAAGACCTGGACCGACTCCTCGGCATTGAGCCCAAGCCCGCCGTACTCGGCCGGGATCGTGATCCCGTAGAGTCCCATCGCCTTCATGTCCTGCAGGATGTCGGCCGGCATCCGGTCTTCCCGGTCGACTTTCTCCTCGGCGGGAATCAGCCGCTCGGTGACGAACCGGCGGATCGTCTGGAGCAGCTCGGTCAGGGTGTCGGCGTCGAGCGCGGCGGCGGTCATGAGTTGGTGATCTTGAGCATGGCTCGGGCTTCGTCGGGGGTGGCGATCTCGCGCTGGAGTTCCTTGGCCAGCCGCACGGTGCGCTGGACCAACTGCTCGTTGGTGGCCAGCACTTTATACGAGTAGAAGATGTTGTCCTCGAGGCCAACGCGCGAGTTGCCGCCCAGGACAATGCCGAGGGCGGAGGCGGGCAAGCCGGGCCTTGGCCACGCCGATGACGCTCCAGAGGGCCCCTGGCGGCAGGGTACCGATCATGTGAATCAGGTGTTGGGGGGCGTAGGGCAGCGCGTTCTGGACGCCCATCACGAAGTCGAAGTACGGCGGATCCTTGATCAGCCCTTTCTTCATCAGGGTCATGCCGGCGTGGATATGGCTCACGTCGAAACACTCGATTTCTGGTTTGACGCCGTATTCGATCATCTTCCCGGCGTAGTACTGGACATCGACGGGGTCGTTGATGTATGGTCCCCGGGCCAGATTGACCGAGCCGACGTTCAGGCTCATCATGTCGGGGCGGAGGTCAACGGCCCGGATCCGGTCGTCGCGGTGGGTTGGGAACCGGAAGCCGGTCGAGATTTGGATGATCAGCTTGGTATGCTTCCGGAGCCCTTCCAGGACCGTGGCAAAGAACTGGTAGTCGAGACACGGCTTCTGGTCTTTGTCGCGGGCGTGGTAGTGCAGGATGCTGGCGCCGGCCTCCCAGCACTTGATCCCGTCTTCGATCAGTTCACTCGGCGTCACCGGCAAGTGCGGCGTGTCCGACTTGAACGAGAACGAGCCAATCGGGGCCACGGTAATAATCAGTTTGTTCATGGGTTCCTCTTTCGAACTTGAACGTACCAGCCGGACTTTAGTACCAACAGGCCGACCCTTCGTATCCCGTCACCGACTTGGAGGTCCCGATGGCCCGGCTTCGTCTTCTCGCCTTGCTCGCCTTGCTCCCGCTGTCGCTCTCGGCTCAGGTGGTCCAGGAACGGCTCGACCTCGACGCGCTCCGCCGGATCAAGGACGAAGGTATGAACCGGTCCGAGGTCATGGCCACCGCCGGCTACCTCGCCGACGTCATCGGGCCCAGGCCCCAGGGGTCCACCGCCGTCAAACAGGCCAACCACTGGACCGCCGACCGGCTCCGGGCCTGGGGCCTCGCCAACGTCGTCGTCGAGCCCTGGGGCACCTGGGGCCGGGGCTGGGAGCGGGTCCGCTACGCCGCCAACCTCACCAAGCCTTACCCCCAGCCGCTGGTAGCGCAACCGATGGGCTGGAGCGGGAGCACCAAGGGCACCATCAAGGCCCCGGTCGTCATTCTCGACGCCACCGACTCGGCGTCGTTCCCAAAATACCGCGGTACGCTGAAGGGCAAGTTCGTCCTGTTTGGCGAACCCCCCAAGCTCCAGCCGAATTTCTACATCGAACCGTGGCCCTTCCTCGCGATGGAGGACCCGCCGCGCCGCCGCCGGCTGTCGCAGGAAGACCTCGACAATCCGAATCTCAAGCCCGACTTCGCCTGGTCCCCCCTGGCGACCCGGCTCGAACGGCGGAAGGCCGGAGACCGCTATGCCGACGTGTTCCGCCAGCTCAAGGGTGAAGATATCGCCGCTCTGATCCTTTGCTCGCCGCTGCCCTACAATATCATTCGGGTCATGGCCGTGCCCGGCTGGCAGGACGTCCGCCAAGCCAAAGAGGGCGCCCCGATCGCGGCGATGGTCGCTTCTTTCGAACAGTTCGGCCAAATGTACCGGAACATCAAGCGGGGCATTCCGGTCGAGCTCGAGGCGGCGATCGAGAACCGGTTCGTGACCGACGATTCCCTGGGCTATAACACCCTTGCCGAGCTTCCGGGTACCGATCTGGCGGCCGAATCGGTGATGTTCGGCGGTCATCTTGATAGCTGGCACGCGGGGACCGGGGCCACCGACAACGCCGCCGGCGTGGCGATCGGAATGGAGGCCATCCGGATTCTCAAGGCAGCTGGCCTCAAACCCCGTCGCATCATTCGCCTCGGCGTCTGGACCTCGGAGGAAGGCCGCCACCTCGGCGTCGCCGGTTGGGTGGCCAAGCACCGGGATCAATGGCCCAAGATCTCCGCATATTTCAACGTCGACAACGGCGCCGGCCGGCTCCGGGGGCTTTGGGACCAGTCGAATCCGTTCATCGCGCCGATCTTTCAGCAGATCTTCGCCCCGGTGCGCGACCTAGGGGTGATGGTCATCAAACAGGGCAATGTCGGCGGCAACGAGCATCAGGACTTCGACGACGTCGGGATTCCCGGGTTCACCTACCTCCAGGATCCGCTCGAATACGTTCTGCGAAGCCACCATACCAACGCCGACACCTTCGAGCGGCTGATCGAGGATGATCTCAAGCAGGCCGCCATTGTTCTCGCCTGGACTGCCTATACCGTCGCCAACCGCGATGAGATGATTCCCCGGAAGCGGTGACCGATGCACATGCTCCTGTTGGCTCTGGCGATCGGGTCGCAGCCGAACCCCAAGCCACGGCCACCGGTACTGACCGACGAATTCGACCTCTTCCTGGTGACCGCCGCGACCGAGGCCGGCGCTGTCGTTGGGCGGATTCAACCGGTCTTTCCCAATGACAAGCCGATCCGCTGGTCGTTGATCAAGCCGGTGCCGGGTGGCGATCCGCGGGGCTACCTCCGCGGGGGCCAGCTCGACGCCACCACGATCGTGACGATCGATTCAGCCACCGGCGTCCTCCGCCTGGTCCGGCATCCGGATCGCTATCCGCAGACCCTCTATGCCGAGGTCAGAGCCACCAACGACGACGGGTTCATGGAGCAGGTCCTGATCATCGTGGCGCTCGCCGAGGCGCCCCGCCGGGAACAGGCGCTCGACATTTTTCCGAAGCGGAGCCAAGTGCACGGCATCCGGTTCCTGGCCACGGCCGGGGTCGACCCGGCCAAAATCGGCCATGCCACCAAGGTGGCGAAGGCTCTCTTGTCCAAGGACCTGAAGGGTTCAGGGCGGATCGTGGCCGCGCTGAAAAAACAGGAGCGGATGATGACGCTCTTCATGACCTTCGAGGAGCGAAACACAGCCGTCGGCTTTCAGATGTTCGCCGGTGACTACGATGCCCAGGACCTCGAAGACGAGGAGATCATCCCCGACTACTTCCGGCTTGGCGGGCCGGATACCCTCCGGCGGGATGCCTCGGTCGAGGAGATCACCCATCTCATCCATGGCGCCGGGATCGTCACGGCTTACCCCAAGATCCAGCAACGACTCGAACGGGCGACCCAGGCCGCGATCGACCGGAAGTTCTTCCGGCCGTGGGACGGTTTGCCCGCCGATTCATTCAGCCATGAGTATCTCACGATCGGCTTGGAGATCGTCTACGGCGGCCGCCAGCGGTCTCGGTATATGGGCCGGATCATCGCGGCGGGTGGCAGCCCGCAGCAGCCATCGTTTCGCTTGAGCCTGGACAACGATCGGCTGCTGACGGCGGAGAATCTCAGGCGGTACGATCGGGAACTCTATGAGATCGTCCGGTTTCTATTCCCGACGAAGGAGGAGTTCTTCGCGGAAATGGGATGGACCGGCCCGCCTTCCAAACCGGATTGACGATCTGGCCCGGGACGAACCATGCCCGGCAGCCGATTCAAGCGGAAGGACCGACCGCTCCGGCTGGATCGCCGAAATCCCAATCACCACCGGGCAATTCTTGCCATCAGTACGGCCTTTTGGGATGCCATGCTCCGGCAGGACCAAGCGGCCCGGGCTTGGCTTGACGGCGAGGGACGCGCGCGGTCATCGAGCCGGGCGATCGGTGGCAACACAAGTAGCCGGGCGGTGGGATCGCTACCCGGGCGCCGCCGCTCAGCGGGCTTGCCAGGTCACCAGCAAGCCGACCAGCGAGGCCAACGCGATGCTATGGAAGAAGACATACCGGAGGATTTCTCCCTCCTTGCCTTCATATTTCGTCACCACCCCGGCCACCACGATGCTCTGCGCGTCGATCATCTTGCCCATAACGCCGCCCGAGGAGTTCGCCGCCGCCATCAGAGTTGGATTTAGTCCGAGCTGCTCGGCGGTGATTCGCTGGAGGCTCCCGAACAGAACATTGGAGGACGTATCGGATCCGGTTAGCGCCACGCCGAGCCAACCGAGCAGGGTGCCAAAGAAGGGATAGAAGGCGCCGGTCCGGGCGAACGCCAGTCCGAGAATCGCGTCGAGCCCGCTATACCGGGTGAGGTAGCCCAGCGCCATCATCACGGCAATCGTCACCAGCGACGTTCGCACCGCCAGGAACGTCTTCCCGTAGGCGCGGACCACCTCGCCCGGCCGATAGCGAAGCATGACCGCGGTCACGAGCGCCGCGATCAGGATGGCCGTCCCGGTTGCCGAGAGCCAGTTCAAGGTGAAGATCGCCCCCTCGGCGGCCGGGGTGGCCACCACCGGGGCGGTTCGCTGGACCAAGTTGTGGAGGCCCGGCACCGGAACTTTCGGTGCCGAGATACCGTTGAGCAGACTCTTCACCGCCGGAATGCCCCAGGCAAAGACCAAAACGCTGAGCACAGCCCAGGGGAGCCACGCCTGGGCTGTGGTCGGGCCGCTTGGCTTGGCCGTGGCGGCCACCCTGGGTCCGGCGGTCTTCGGACGCCAGATTTTGAGGAACAACGTGAGGCCCGCCATCGACGATACCGCGGCGACGATATCCACCAACCACGGTCCGTGGTACGTCGCCATCAGGTACTGCGGTACCGCAAAGGTGACCCCCGCGACCAGAACGGCGGGCCAGACTTCCTTGAGGCCCTTGAATCCGGCGTAGGCGGCCACCAGCCAGAACGGAACGATGACCGAAAACCAGGGAAGCTGCCGCCCGACCTGGGCCGATAACTCATGGAGGTCGAGGCCCGTCACGGCTTGGAGGGCGATGATCGGAGTGCCTAACGCCCCGAACGCGACCGGTGCCGTGTTGGCAATCAGCGACAGGGCCGAGGCCTGGAGCGGCGAAAAGCCCAACGCAATGAGCAACCCGCCGGTGACCGCGACCGGGGTGCCGAATCCGGCGGCACCCTCGACAAACGCACCGAAACTGAACGCGATCAGCAACAGTTGCAGCCGTGGGTCGTCAGTCAAGCCGGCAATGCTTCGCCG
The DNA here is from genome assembly GCA_009692115.1 of Gemmatimonadota bacterium. Taxonomy (NCBI): domain Bacteria; kingdom Pseudomonadati; phylum Gemmatimonadota; species Gemmatimonadota bacterium. Next base: position 27,116 of record SHZU01000006.1, read on the forward strand.
GAGCACATCCAAGAGCCCCCGGTCCTCGGCCAACCGATAGAGAAACAGGACGTTCAGCACGATCCAGCCGATCGGGAACAGGCCGTAGGCCGCTCCGAATCCGGTGCTGGCCAACGCCATCGATGGCGGCATTCCGAGCAGGGCCACCGCGAGGACCAGGGCGGAGCCGAGCCCGATGGCCGCTGCCACCGGGGCCTTGAGGCGAAACCAGGCCAGCGAGGCTAGCAGCGCCACGACCGGAATGGCGGCCAGCAGCGCCGACAGCAGCGGGTGCCCCAGCGGATCGTAGACCTGAGGCCATGGACTCGTCATCGCTCAGCCCCACAACGCCGGCGTTGGGAACGACATGACGCCGCGCTCGTAGCGGAGACCATTGGGCCGGTCGGAGGAGTGGAGCAACGGGCCGTCAAGGTCGATGAACTGGGCCTGCTGCGCGATGACGGCACCAGGAGCCATGGCGAGCGAGGTGCCCGCCATGCAGCCGATCATGATGCCAAGGCCCCGGGCCCGGGCGTCGGCGGCTAAGGCCAGCGCCTCGGTCAGCCCGCCGGTCTTGTCGAGCTTGATGTTGACCACGTGGTAGAGTCCAACCAGTCCCGGCAGTGACGACCGATCGACACAGGATTCATCGGCCGCGAGCGGGATGGTGCCGGTATACCCGGCCAATTGCCGGTCGGTGCCCTTCTTCACGGGTTGCTCGATCAGCGCGACATTCAGCGCCGCCAACTCGGGCCCGAGTTGGTTCAGCAAGTCCACGGTCCAACTCTGATTGGCGTCCACGATGAACCGGGCGGAAGGACATTCCTCATGGGCGATCCGGACGGGGCCGAGATGGGAGACGGCGTCGGCCTTCATCTTGATCAGCGGCCAATCCCGGATGGCCCGGGCCTTGGTGCGGACCTCCGCGTCGGAACCGATCCCGATCGTCATGGCGGTCGTCACCGGCCCCACCTGATCGAGACCGGCGGTGCGCCACGCTGGAATCCCGCTAGTCTTGGCTTCGAGATCCCAAAGGGCACAGTCGACCGCGTTCCGGGCTCCGCCGGCCGGCAGCAGGTCTTGGAGCGCCGCCCGGGTGAGACCGTCGGTCAACCCGCGGCGGACCTGGTCGATCTGAGCGATCATCGAGGCGAGGGATTCGCCCTCGTAGTCGACGCCCGAGGCCTCTCCCCAGCCCGTTTGGCCCCGCGCGTCCGTCAGACGGACGACGATGACCCCGAGTTCGGTTTCCACTCCGCGGGCGATCCGGAACGGCGTGTGGTAGGGCCACCGTTCAGTGGTGACGGCGCATCGCAGCAGTTGGTTGTCGTTCATCGAACGAATCTACGTCTCGCGCCGGGGTTCGCCAACGGGACGATCGGCCGAGTCGGTGCTAGATTGAACCCCTACCTTCACAGCCGGTGCCCTTTGAACCCCAGCCGTCAACTGGTCGTCTGGTCGGGAGCGATGCTCGTTCTTGGATCCGCCCCGGCGGACCCGTATCCCCGGAACGCCGATCTCGACGTCATCGACTACCGCTACCAACTCGCGCTCTCCGACAGTTCCGATCAGATCCGGATGGAGGCGACGATCGCCTTCCGGTTCCTCGCGGCCGGGCGAACCCGGTTGGCACTCGACCTCGTGGGCCGAGGCGACTCCGGGCGCGGCATGGTGGTCGGCCAAGTCGCCGACTCGGCCGGACCGCTGACCTTTACCCATCGGGCCAACCGGCTCGAGATCGCACTTCGGCGGCCGGGCCGCTCCGGCGAACGGAGCCGAGTCTCGATCGCGTACCATGGCGTCCCGGCGGCGGCCCTGAAGATCGGCCCCAACAAGTCCGGCGACCGGACGTTCTCCAGTGACAACTGGCCCGACCTGGCCCGCCACTGGCTGGTCGGCGTCGACCACCCCTACGACAAAGCCACCTCCGAATTCATCGTCACGGCGCCGGCGCACTACCAGGTCGTGTCGAACGGCCTCCTGGTTGAGCAAACCGATCTCGCGAGCGGCTTCCGCCGGACCCATTGGCGCCAGTCGGTGCCGATCGCCACCTGGCTCCAGACGTTAGGCGTGGCCCGGTACGCCATCGAGCACTCGGGTACCGTCGATGGCACGCCGATCCAGGCCTGGGCCTATCCGGCGGACCGGGAGCGGGCCTTCGCGGATTTTGGCGGGCCGACCAAGGCGGCGCTCCGGTTCTACAACGAGTGGGTTGGCCCCTACGCCTATGAGAAGCTCGCCAACGTCGAATCGGTGGCGGCGGGGGGCGGGATGGAGGCTGCGACCGCGATCGGCTACACCGAGCGTCTGATCGGCACCGCCCGGGTCCGGGAGGTCGTCGTGCACGAGATCGCCCATCAATGGTTCGGCAACGCGGTGACCGAATCCGACTGGAACGATGTCTGGCTCAGTGAAGGGTTCGCGACCTACTTCACGCTGCTGTTCACCGAGCACGACGCCGGGCGCGATGCCTTCGTCGAGGGGCTCCTGAAAAGCCGGGCCACCGTGCTCGACTACGATGCCAAGCACCCCGGATACCAAGTGGTGCATGCGAATCTGACCGACATGTCCGAGGTCACGAGCTCGCAGACGTACCAGAAGGGGGCCTGGACGCTCCATATGCTCCGCGGCTTGGTCGGGACTGACACCTTCTGGCGGGGGATTCGAGAATATTACCGCGAGTACCGGAACGCCAATGCCACGACCGAAGACTTTCGGCGGGTCATGGAGGCTGCGTCAGGCAAGGATCTGGATTGGTTCTTTCGGCAGTGGCTGACCCGGTCAGGGGCACCGAAGCTCGAGGGGGGATGGCGCTATGATGCCGGCGCCAAGCGGATCGAGATCAATCTGAGCCAGACCCAGGATGGTGAGCCGTTCCGGGTGCCGCTTGAGATCGGGATCCGGTTTCCCGGGGAATCCGGGATCCGAACCGAGCGGGTCGAAATCACCGGCGGCCAAGCCCGGTTCGCCTTCGACTCACCCCGGGAGCCGGCCTCCGTGACGCTCGACCCGAATCTCTGGGTCCTGATGGAGGCCAAGTTCGACCGGCGGCCGTAATCGGGGCTCAGTCCGGGTCGCCGTCCCGATCCTCATCTTCGAAGGCGTGGAACGAGCGCCGGATGTTCTGTTCGATCTGCGAGCGGACCTGCTGTGACGGCGCCATTGGGTTGAGGATCGCTCCTGCGGCTCCGGCGAACCACGTCCCAAGATCGATCTGCAGGGTCATGGCCGCGGGCTTGCCGGCCGTCACTTCGACCGGCGTGTCCAAATCGATCTTCACCTCGGCGGTGACGGCGGTGGTGAACGTGAAGGGGGCGCCATTGAAGGTACCGGTCACCTTGACGCTGATGTCGGCGAATTCGGGATGGGCCTCCAAGAAGCCGCCTCCCTCAGTGCCCCCAACCGGGGTATGCACCTGCATCTTCAGTTCTTTGTAGATGCCCTCGGGGAGGTCCACGGTGAAGGCCGTCTGCGCTTGGGGGCCAACCGGCGGGTTCAAAATCCTCGGTTCGAGCCATAAATCCGCGCATTCCGAATTGCCCCCGCGCCGCCCGCCCGCATCGGATCGGTGCCCGCCAGTTGGCCCCGCGAGAGGATCCGGAGGCCACCGGTGACCGTCATCCGGGCGGCCACCACGTTGCTCTTGCCGAACGCCGCGCCTCGGACCCCAGTCGAGTCGAGCGATACGTCGATTCCGCCTAACGCCACGCCCGGATTGAACGTCAGCAAGGCCTGGCCGGCCAGCCGTTGGTGGAAGGCCTCGAGCAGCCCGACCGCCTCCCGGCGGTGGGCCTCGACGTGGGTCACCACCGAACGTTCGGCCGCCGTCAAGGCCCGCAGCAGCGTGGCCAGCATGGCGGTAGGCTACCGCCGGGTGGTAGCGGCGGCAATGCCTCGGAGCATCCCTCCGAAGATGACCAAGTGGAGCGGGTACAAAGCGTACCAATAGAGCAGGCCCGCGAGGCCGCGCGGGTCGAAGATGGCCGTCTGGCGGATGTCCGATGAGGTCCCGGTTTCCGTGACCTCGAATTGGAGCCAGGCCCGGCCCGGGAGCTTCATCTCCGCGGAAAGCCGGAGCAGACGATTCGGCTCGACCGACTCGACCCGCCAGCAATCGACCGTGTCGCCCGGTGCCAAAGCCGTCGGATCACGCCGGCCGCGAAGTCCCGGCCCCCCGGCTGCCAAGTCGATGAGACCGCGAAGCCACCACCACCCGTTGCCGTAATACCAACCGGTCCGGCCTCCAATCCGGGCGATCGGTGCGAACGCCTGTTCCGGTCCGACCGCCACTCGGATGACCCGAGAGTCGACTAGTCGAGTTCCGAACCGAACTCCGGCCCACGACCCGCCACTCGGCGTCATCGAGAGCGCGTCCGACCAGCGGGTCAGCGCGAATTCCTGGTCCTCGTTGCTCAAGGCCCGAGCGAGGGCCGCGCGAACTCCCATTGGTCGAACCGGGAATAGGGCCAGGGCGCTCTCGTCCCGAACCACGGTTTCGTTCCGAAGGCCGTCGATCAGCTTCCGGCCCACCCGGGCATACACGGGCGTCACCAAGCGGAGCCAGAGGCTCGACAAATGAGGCGTCAGGATCGGGACGGGGATCATCAGGCGGCGAAGTCCGCGAAGGCGGGCGTACTCCCGCATCAAGTCACCGTACGACACCTGATCTGGGCCGCCGATCTCAATGATTCGGCTCTGGTCGAGGGGCAGATCGAGGGCAGCCGCCAGATACGCGAGCACGTCCTCGATTCCGATCGGTTGGGCCAAGGTTCGGACCCATCGGGGGGTGACCATCACCGGGAGCCGTTCGACCAGCGCCCGGATCATTTCGAACGACAGGCTGCCCGAGCCGAGGATGATCGAGGCCCGAAACTCGAGCGTGGGAATACCCGACTCGCTGAGGATTCTACCGACCGCTTGGCGGCTCCGGAGATGGGCCGACAATTCCCGACCGTCGCCCAACCCGCCCAGGTAGATGATGCGGCGCACGCCGGTCGCGCGAGCGGCCGCCACCAACGCCTCGGCCCCCGCTCGCTCCTCGTCCTCAAAGGTGCCGGCCGTACCCATGGCGTGGGCCAGGAAATACACCGTGTCGACCCCGACCATGGCAGCTTGAACGGTCGGCGGGTCAGCGAGATCTCCGCGCACCACGTCGGTGCCCGGCCGAACCCGCCCCGCGAGGTATTCAGGGCGCCGGGCCATGCAACGGAGCCGTTCCCCGCGAGCCTCCAGGACCGGGAGAAGTCGGCCGCCGATGTAGCCGGTGGCGCCGATGATTAACGTAAGTCGTTGCTTGGTATTGCTTTGCGGTTCCATGGGACCAAAATATCAATTCGTACCTGTTTTGTCAATGTTTTGTCCGGATTTATGACCCCTTCCTTCTCAGGCCGAGTAGCCCTTCAATTCGAGCGTGGAACTCCCCGTCGTCGTCGAAACGCTGGCCTGCCCGGTGTCCGCCCTGTTGCTCGAGGCCCCGCGCCCCGTCGCCGGGTACGTCCTGGCGCACGGTGCCGGTGCCGGCATGCGGCATCCGTTCATGGCGGACGTCGCGGCCGCTCTCGCCGCCGCTGGTGTCACGACGCTTCGGTATCAGTTCCCATTTATGGAAGCCGGAAGCAGCCGTCCGGACTCGCCCGCGGTGGCCGCCGCGACCGTTCGGGCCGCGGTCGATCGGGCCCGGGCCCTCCTCCCCGGCCTTCCCCTCGTTGCCGGGGGCAAGTCCTTCGGGGGCCGGATGACGTCGACGGCGGCGGCCGAGGCGGCGCTCGAGGGGGTGCGGGGTCTGGTATTCCTCGGCTTTCCGCTCCATCCGCCGAAACGTCCCGCCGTCACCCGGGGCGATCACCTCGATCGGGTTGCGGTGCCGATGCTGTTTCTTCAGGGGACTCGGGATGACTTGGCGGATCTCGAGTTGATCCGTTCGGTCGGTGGCCGGTTAGGCGCTCGCGCCACGGTGCATGAAATCACCGAGGCCAATCATGCCTTCGCGGTGCCGAAACGGACCGGCCGGACCGCCGCCGAGGTCATCGTCGAGCTCGCGGTCACCACCGCCGAGTGGATCGGGAGGCTCCCGCGGTGACGCCGCCCTCGCGTCCGACACCGTCCCCGGCCCAAAGCAAAGCCATTGGTGCGGGCGCGGGACCGGTACTGGTCCTGGCGGGCCCCGGTGCCGGCAAAACGTTTTGCCTGATCGAGCGGATCCGGTTTCTGGTGGACCAAGGCGGCGTTGACCCCGAGCGGATCTGCGCGCTGACCTTCACCAACAAGGCCGCCGAGGAAGTGGCCGCCCGGCTCCGCCGCGAGCTCGGGCCCCGGGCCGACGCGGTGACTCGGTCCACCATTCACTCCCTGTGCGTCAAGATTCTCCGGACCCACGGCGAAGCGTTAGGCCTGGAGAAGGGGTTCGGGATTGCCGACGAAGACTACCAGAAAGAACTGCTCGGCTGGCTCAAGGTCCCGCCTCAGTGGCGAAGCAATCTGCTCGGCCGCTTCGGTCTGGCCCGGCTCGGCGCGAAACCGCTTCAGGAGGACAACGCCCGGACCTTCAAGCGCTACCGTGCTCATCTGGTCAAGCGTGGGATGATCGACTTCGACGACATCGTCCATCTGACCAAAGAGCTCTTCGACCGGTTTCCGGAAACCGCCGCCGAGGTGGCCGGCCGGTGGGACCATCTCCTGGTCGACGAGGTCCAGGATCTGAATCCGGTCCAGTTTTCGATCGTGACCACGCTCGGGCGGGCGCACGGCAACGTCTTCGTCGTCGGCGACGACGAACAGTCGATCTTCTCGTGGACCGGGGCCGATCCCCGGCTGATCGCGACGTTCGCCAACGAGTTCCGCGCCGTGGACCGGATCGTGCTCGACGAGAACCGGCGCACCGCGGGGCAAATCTTTGCCCTGGCCCGCCGCCTGATCTCGAGCAACGTGCCGCTGTTCGGCCCGAAGCACATCACGGCGACCCACGAGTCGGAGTACCCCGTCCTAACCCGCTCGTTTCCCGATGAGCACGCCGAGGTTGCCTGGCTCCTCGAGGACGTCCAAGCCGATCGGGCGGCCTCCGGCCTCCCCTGGGGCGAATACGCCGTTCTCTACCGCAAACACGCCGATGGTAATCTCCTCGAAGGGGCCCTGATGCAGGCCGGCTTGCCGTGCCGCCTGGCTCACGGCCGGGCGCTGGCGGACGACTTGGCCGTCCGGTATCTGATCGCGGCGCTCAAGGTGATCTCGTACCCCGGCGACCCGGTCATCGACGAAGGCTTTGCGCGGGTGGTCCTGCCGGAGGCGCTCTGCGATGCCCTTCGGAAGGCCGCGCTGAAGGACCGGATCGGCTTCCTCGGAACCCTCCATCGCCAAGTCCGGGCCCGCCCCCGCACCGACGAGGAAGGACGGAAGATTCGCCGGGCCTTGGCAGCGATACAGAACCTGACGGCGTTAGGTCAGCGGCACCGGCACCTGGCGCGGCTGGTCGACGAGATCCTGTCCCAACGGGTCGGTGCCTACCACACGATCCTCGAGCAACGGGCCGAGGAGCTCTCCGATCCGGCGGGGTATCCGGAAGTGGCGCGGCTTGCCGGGGAGCTGGAGCGGGTCCGGGATGCTCGGGCCCCGATGCTGATTCAAGCAATGGGGGGACTCGAGATCGGCTTGGCCGGAATGCTGGCCGGGGCCGGGATCCGCTTGTTTGAGGTTAGGACGACCCCGCCGGCCGGCCAATTCGTGCTCGGACCGGCGTGGTCGTGCCCCGATCTGGGGTTGGCCCTCACGGTATTCAAAGCACTCCAGTTCCTGACCGCCACGACCGAGCGGGCGGCCGGCAACTTCGTGGCGGTCGATCTCGAAACCACCGGCCGGGACGTGGCCACGGCCGAGATCGTCGAGCTCGGAGCGGTCCGGGTCCGTGACTGGGAAATCGTGGCGGAGTTCCATCAGCTGGTGAAGCCGGCTGTCCCGATCGAGCCGGGCGCGAGCGCCACCCACCACTACAGCGACGCGGATGTGGCCAACCAGCCCTCGTTTGACGAGGTGTGGCCCCGGTTCAAGGCCTTTGCCGCGACCGACGAGCTGGTGGCCCACAACGGCTACGACTTCGACTTCCCGATTCTCCGCCGGATGTCGGGCGACCGGGACTTTGTGACCTACGATACGGTGCCCTTGGCCTGGTCCCTCCGGCTCGGCAGCGCCAAGCTCCAGCACTTGGCCGCCCGGTTCGGGGTCGACCCCGGCACTGCGCACACCGCGCTCTCGGACGTCCGGACGCTGGCCCAGGTCTACCGGAAGCTGGAAGAGGAAAAAGTGGCCCGAGCCAGACGGGTGGCCCTCTCGAATGTGCTCGACTATCTCGGCATCTCCCTGGCCCTCTCCGACCCCGACACCTTGGGAACGGAAGCCGGTCTCTTGCGGGACATCACCGCGGTCTATGCCTTGGGCCGGTTCAGCGACTGCCTGGAGTTCTACCGGGCCGAACGCGACCGTTGGAACCAGGGTGCCATTCCGGTCGACGAACTGATCGAACGTCTCGGCGGCCAGTCGCTGATGCTCAAAGTCCGCGCCGAGAAACGCTCCGACCAGCGCTACCCCGCCGCCATGGCCCGGGTCCGCCGCCTCCTCGAGGCTCTCTCGGAGGAGACCCTCGAAGCCGAAATCCAGGAATTCCTGAGCCGCGTAGCCCTCTCCAAGAGCGACGGCATCGAAACCGACCAAGACCGGATCAACCTCCTCACCCTCCACTCCACCAAAGGCCTAGAATTCTCCCGAGTCTACATCGTCGGCGTCGAAGACGCCGAGATGCCCGGCCTCCAATCCCTGCCGAGTGCCGAGCGCCGAGCGCCGAGTGCCGAGCTCGAAGAATCCCGCCGGCTCCTGTACGTCGGAATGACCCGGGCCAAGGAGCGTCTGGTCATGACCCGGGTGGAAGCGAGGGACGGCAAGTTGACCGGCGGCCACCGCTTCCTCGATGAGATGGCCCTCGTCCCTATTTGATGAGTTGCCACTTCGTACGGGTATAGGCGACCCGGAACCCGTGTCGCTCGGCATTCCGCTGGGATGCGCTGCCGGGAAGGGTGGTGATCATGGCCACGTCGCAGCCCTGCTTCACCGCAAACCGGAGCCTCGTGCCTAACAGGGCGAGCTGGGCTCCGTGACGGCGTTCCCCGGGAATGGTGCTTGCGCCGGCCAGGAGTGCCACCCCGCCCGTGATCGAGAGTGCACCCGCCGCGATCGGCCGGCCCCCGCGATCGGCCACGAAGGTCAAGGCGCCCGGGCGCCGGGCCCCGATCTCCGACAACTCGGCCATCATCGGGGCGTACTCGGGGAATTCACTCCAGCCTTCGGTTGCGGTGTCGGCCCAGGCCCGCCACTCGTCGGGTGCGGTCTGCCGAACGGTGACCTCCGCCGACGCGCCTGGGATATCGACGGCCTCGTCGATCGGCCGATAGAGGACATTCGACCACTCCATCGGCCGGTACCCGCGGGCGGGTAGCAGCGCCATGGTGGAGAGGTCCGCGAGCGGGCTCACCTCATGGAAGGTCGGGGCGCCCCGATCGCCGAAGAACCGTTCGATCCGCTCCAAGACCTCGGGCGTGCCCGGTTCAAAGACTCCGAGGCCGAAGGTCTGGGTGATTGGCGAATCGACACCGTCGAACATGGCGTAGGCGCCGGCCACGTCGATCCACTCCGCGCCGCTCTCGGGCCGGAGGGTCCGGCGGCCTTCGACGAACTGGGCGCAACCGGCTGCTTCGGTGCGCTCGAGCCGCCGGGCCAATGCGAGATCGGCAAACGGGACGCTCACAGCTTGGTCTTGAGACTCATGGCGACGGGCGGGCCGGAACCAGGTGAGTGGTCATGCTTGAAATAGATGTAGGTGTCGCTCCACCCGAAGCCCGCGATTCGGGCGGCCCACGCGGCCAGGCTCGCCTCGTCGTAGTCGAGCTTGTGGAGCCGGACGTAGCCCCAGCCCGCGGTGGCCACCAGCGGCGTCGGCACGCCGTTCTGGTCCGAAATGCACAGGGGAATACCCCGGGCCTTGAGGACGTCGAAGACCTGGTCATCGTCAAACCAGGTTTGGTTCCGAAACTCGATCGTGATCCGCCACCGCTTGGGTACGATATCGAGGAAGGCCTCCAGCCGGGGAATGTCCTTCTTCAAGTGCGGCGGGAGTTGAAACAGCGTAGGGCCGAGTTTGCTGCCTAACACGGCAACGGTCTGGGCCAGATACCCGACCAGTTCCCCCGCGTCCCGGAGTTGGGCGTGATGGGTAATCCGCTGACTGGCCTTGATGGCGAACTGGAAGCCCTCCGGGACCTCGGCGGTCCAATCGAGCAGGTTCTTTTCGCGGGGCATCCGGTAGAACGTGTTGTTGATCTCGACCGTCTGGAATTGGCTCGCGTAGTACGCCAACATGCCCTTGTCGGGGAGTTTGGCCGGATAGAACGGCCCTTTCCATTCCTTGAACGCAAATCCGCTGGTCCCGACGTACGACGCCATCAGGAGGCGCGGGCCAGGCCGAAGGAAATGGTGGCGGTACCGATCGAACGAGCGGGCATGGGGGCCCTCCTGGCGTTGGCCTCTAAGGTACTGGCGGCCGCCCCGGTTGAGAATGTCCGGTTCGGGGCTACCATTCCCGGATGCGAAGAGCCCTCCTTGCCCTGCTGGCCCCTGCTGCTCTCTCGGCCCAGACCGACTGGCCGGTCTACGGCGGCGACCCCGGCGCCATGAAATACTCCGCCCTCGCCGACTTGAATCCCGGCAACGTGGGCCGGCTGACCAAGCTCTGGGAATGGAGCACCGGCGAGGCCCCGATGGCTCAGTGGAAGACCCGGCCCGGACTGTTCCAGGCCACCCCCCTGATGATTGGCGATACTCTGTTCTTGCCGACCTCGTATAACCAAGTGGCCGCCCTCAATGCCGCCACCGGGCGCGAGTACTGGCGGTTCGACCCCCGGGCCTACGAGGCCGGCCAGGCGCCTAACGGCACGGGCTTCGTCCACCGGGGGGTTGCCAGCTGGAGTGATGGAAAGACCCGCCGGATCTTTCTCAATAGCCGGTGGCGCCTGATCGCCCTCGATGCCGCGACCGGCCGGCCGATTCCGTCGTTTGGCGCGGGCGGCGAGGTCGATTTGGCGGGAGATCTGGTGTGGCAGGTCAATCGACGGCGCTACACCAACACCTCGCCTCCGGTGGTGTGGGGTAACCTGGTCATCGTCGGGAACGGCGTGGCCGACAAGTTTGCCTACAAGAACGACCCCCCGGGCGATATCCAGGCTTTCGATGCGAGGACCGGCAAGCGAATCTGGAAATGGAGTCCGATTCCCCAAGGAGGCGACGGATCCGAGACCTGGGAAAACGAATCCTGGCGGTTCACCGGTCACACCAACGTGTGGGCGCCCTTCAGCGTCGACGTGGCGCGAGGACTCGTCTATCTCCCGGTCAGCACGCCGAGCAACGACTGGTACGGAGGAGCCCGGAAGGGCGACAATCTCTTTGCCGAGTCGCTGGTCTGCCTCGACGCCCGCACCGGGGAAAAACTGTGGCACTTCCAGACGGTGCACCATGGGCTCTGGGACTACGACCTCCCGACCGCGCCGGTGCTGGGCCGGGTCACCCAACCCGGCGGCCCCGTCGATTTTGTCGCCATGCCGACCAAGATGGGGATGCTGTTCGTCTTTGATCGGGTCACGGGCACGCCCCTTTGGCCGGTCGAGGAGCGGCCGGTTCCCGCCAGTGATGTCCTCGGCGAGCGGGCCGCGCCGACCCAGCCGTTTCCCACCAAACCGGCGCCCTACGCCCGCCAGGGCTTCAGTGCAACGGACGTGGTCGATTTTACGCCGGCTCTGAAAGAGTTGGCGACGAGGACCGTGACCAGCTATCGAACTGGGCCGCTGTTTACACCGCCCTCGCTTCAGGGGACGGTGGCTTCGCCGGGACTGATTGGCGGGTCGGGGTGGGGCGGGGGAGCGTATGACCCGGAAACCGGGATCATCTATTTGAAGGCCACCAACCAACCGGCCCTGCTCAAGTTGGTCACGCCACCACCGTCCGACTCACTCGACGCGGCCTACGCGCTCGATTTTACCGCCAGTCTCGACCTCAACGCCAAGCTGTTGTCGAGTCCCGACGACCCGCAGCGGGCGGCGGCCTCCCTGCCGATCAGCAAGCCTCCGTATGGAACGCTGACGGCCATCGATCTCGCGACCGGCGATCACCGGTGGCAAGTGCCCCTCGGCGACTCGCCGGAGATCCGGAATCACCCGCTCTTAAAGGGTGTGGCCCTGCCTCCGCTCGGCGTGGCCGGCGCTCCCGGGGCCATCGTGACCAAAGGGGGGCTGCTCTTTGCGACGGGTGGCGGCTCGGCCCTGATTGCGCTCGACAAGGCAACCGGGAAGGTGCTCTGGCAGGCGCCGCTCGGCGCGATCGGTTACGCCAATCCAATGACCTATCGGACCCGGGCGGGGCAGCAGGTGGTGGTGATTGCCACCGGCGGCGGGGCGGCGCCGGCCAAACTCCAGGCTTTTTCGTTACCGCGGTGAGGATCGAAACGGGTTGACCACCTCGAGCCCGTCGAGGCGCCAGCCGTGCTGGAGGTCCTCGGAGTAGAGGCGAGTGCAGCCGGAGGCCAGGGCGGCCCGGATGATGAGGCCGTCCCAGAACGACAGTTGATGGAGCCGGTGGAGGTCGATGGCGCCGAGAATGTCGTCGAGTCCGATGGGCACCAATTCGAATCGGCCGAACAACTCAGCTTTGCGGCGCGCGACGGGTGCCGTGACGCCGAGCTTCCTGGTCGCGGCGACGAAGTACTCCTGGACAACCTGCGTCGAGATGACCCCGGACCGATCGAGCCGGTGCTTGGCGATCAACTCCAAAGCCCTGGTCTGCTTCGCCGGCGCGTCGGCGTCGTCGGTGGAGACCAGGACGTTGGTGTCGAAGAAACTACGACCGCTCATGGAGGCTGCTGCGGTCAAACGTCCAGCCCTTGGACCGCCCCCCCGATTCGAGCGACAGCTGTTTCAACTCCTTCAGTTCGGCATCCATGGCGCCCTCCCCGGCCAGATAGGCCAAATGATCCCTGACGACTTGGTTGAGACTCTTGCCCATGGCCTCGGCGACCTTGCGGGCTCGCTCCACGAGTTGCCGGTCGACGGACAGGGTGATGTTCATGTCCACGTAATACGTGTCCACGTATGAAGGTGTCAACGGCTCTCCTGGGTTCGGGTCAGCCATCAAGATCGCGGGACCCCGCGGGTCGGTGGTAACCCATTGAACGACTAAAGACATCAATCCGACGCAGGGGCCGGGCTATTATTGGGAATCATGGCCGACCAAGAGCCATCCCTGCGGAGCAACTGGCCGCGTACCGGGCCAAACGGTCCGCTTCGAAGGACGGCTGATGGCCGTCAGGGCTTGGTGGCGGGGGGCCGAGGCTTGAGGAATCCGGACAGGAAGTCGCCCGCTTTGGAAAGGTTGGCCGCAGCCCGGCCCAAGAGATAGCCCACGGCCGTTGGCCAGTCGAGTTGTTGCAGGGCCTTGGTGTCGGACAACGAGGCAAACAATTCCCGCCGCATCCGCCACAACGACGGGCCCGCCGACATGATCGGGTTGTACTCGGCGTCGTATCGCACCCCAACGCCTTCGATCAGCGCCGATGTCCTGGCAAAGTACACCAGGTCGCTCGGCAGCCGGATCGGCCAATTGTACAGCTCCTTCATGATTTCCCGGGTCAGCATGTCGACCCGTTGCCGGGTGGTGGTCCGTTGAGCCGCCAGATCGAGCAGCATATTGACGAGGCGCTCGATCACCCCGCGGTCGGCCCCGGCTTCGACCAGCCCGAGCGCGTAGAATCCGTCGACCACGCCGGCAGTTTGGTTTTGAATGGCCGCGAACACCGTATCGACCAAGACCTTCCGGCGTTCCCGGGGGACTTGAATGACCACGCCGAAATCAAGCAGGACGATCCGGCCCGCGGGATCGACCAAGACATTGCCGGGATGGGGATCGGCGTGGAAGAACCCGTCGATCAACATCATCTGGATGTAGAGCTCCTGAAGCCGCTCAACAAAATCGGGAATCCGGAGCCCGCCGTACCGGGCGGCGGGGTCGAGCCCATCGATCCGGATCCCGGCGATGTACTCCATCACCAACACGTCCCGTCCCGACACCTCGTCGACCACCTCGGGAATCCGGATCCGCGGGTTCTTGGTGAAGTTGGCGCGGACCGCCCGGATGTTGGCGGCCTCGATCACGAAGTCCATCTCGTCGCCGATTCGCCGCTCGAACTCTTCGACGATGGCGGTGAGCGCGTGGGTGTGGATGTTCGGCATCCACCGGGCCACCCGTTCTGAGAGCATTCGTGCCACCTTGATGTCGGTGGCCACCAGCGGCCGGACGCCGGGGCGGAGTACCTTGACCGCCACTTCCCGCCCGCGGTACGAGGCCCGATGAACTTGCCCTAACGACCCGGCCGCGAGCGGGGTCGCATCGAACCGTTCGAAGATCTCGGCCACCGAGCGCCCTCGCTCGGCTTCGACGATCCGCTCGATCTCGGCGTACGGCACCGGGGGCACTTGGTCGGTGAGAGTTCCAAGCGCGTCGGCATACTCGTCCGGCAAGAGGTCGGTCCGCCCCGAGAAGATCTGCCCCAGCTTCACGAAACTCGGCCCGAGGGTGGTGATCGCCCGGAGCAGCCGCCGGGCCCGGGCCTCATGAAACGCACGGCTCCGCGGAATCGGCCCCCCAAAGACCAACCACCGCCGCCGGTCCCGGATGACCGAGACCAGCAACGGCCCCGCATGGCGCAGGATCACGAGGAGCCGCATAGGGGTCGGCGCCGAGCTACGAAATCTTTGCCGGGGCGGTTCGTGGCACGATGCCGCCAAGACCCTTGCCTTGCAGCATCTTGTTGAAGGCGTCGAGGTCGCGGTTGATCAGGCGGTCGAGTTCGTTCCGGGCGCTCTTGGCGCGGTCCTTCAAAACGCCGCCCACTTCCCGCTGCGGCGTGGTGGGGCCGTTATCGGTGCTGACCACGTCGCCGAGCAGGTAGACCATCTTCTCGCCGACCTTGGCGGCGTACCGGATCAGGTCCTGGCCCCGGCCGGTGATCCGGAGTTGGGTGAGTTGCTCTTCGACCGCGATGAACTTCTGCTCCAGTGAGTCAGCGGCTGCTCCAATGGCCTTCTCTTCTTTGGTGACGGCCTTGAGGGTCGCGAGTTGGGTCCGGATCACTTCGATGGTGTTGACCATGTCGACCACGCCGTCGAGCTCACTCCGCATCTCCGTGGCCATGGCGGCTTGGGCCCGGAGGTCGGTGTCGGTGCCGGCGGTGTTGGGGTCTTTGCGGACCTCGAGCGGCTGGGTTTCGGTCCGGACGCCGACGGTGAGCCGGATCGTGTATCGACCCGGGGGCACCAGCATCGAGTGCTGTTGAAGGCTCGGGCTCCGGCGGCCGGCCAATTCAGCGGCCACATACGGGGCGTAGAGCGGTTCGGTTCGGAGGAGGACCTGCTTGGTCGGCTCGGTCTGGAGGTTCCAGGTCACCCGGTTGATGCCGGCGGCCTTCGGCGCGTTGGCGAGCTTCCGAACCTCCTTGCCCTCGGCATCCAGCAGCGTCACCGAGACGGAGTCGGCGGCTCCCTTGAGCCAATAGTTGATTGAGGCACCGTACGGCGGGTTCTGGCCAGTGACGGGATCGTAGCTCGCCGTCATCGGCGCTTCGACGCCTCGGAACCGATAGGCGGGGCGGGGTCGAAACAGGTGAACGTCCTTGGTCGTGACATCGGTGGTCAGCTGCTGGAGCGGAGTGATGTCGTCCATGATCCAGAAGCCGCGGCCGTAGGTCGCGAGCACGAGGTCGTTGAAGTGCTCCTGGACGGTGATGTCGTGCACCGGGGCGTACGGCAGGTTGCTTTGAAGCGATTGCCACAACTCGCCGTCATTGAACGAAATCCAGATCGAGTTCTCGAGCCCCAAGTAGAGCAGGCCACGCCGCACCGGATCCTCCTTGATCCAATGGGCGTACGAGAGCGGCGTCTTGCCGATGCCGCCGACGATCAGCTTCCAGGTCTTGCCGAAGTCGGTGGTCCGGTACACCCAAGGATCCCGGTTATCGACTTGATGGCCGTCGACCGTGATGTAGGCCGTGCCGGCATCGTAGCGGGACGCGACGATGTTGCTGATGGTTCCCCAGTCGAGGAGGCCGGCAATGTTCCGGGTGAGGTTGGTCCAGGTCCGGCCGCCGTCCTGGGTGAGTTGGACCAGTCCGTCGTTGGTACCGGCCCAAATCAGCCCCGCCTGAAGCTTCGACTCGGCAATCGCGAAGACCACGCCGGCGTACTCGACGCCGATATTGTCCGGGGTCAAGCCGCCGGACATACCCTGTCGGCTCTTGTCGTTCCGGGTCAGGTCGGGGCTGATGAGCTGCCAGGTCTTCCCGCCATCGGTCGTGGCGTGGACGTGCTGGCTCCCGACGTAGACCTTATTCCGGTTGTGGGGCGAGATCACCAGGGGGAAGGTCCACTGAAACCGGTACTTCACTTCGGCGGCGGAATGCCCGGCCGTCATCTCGGGCCAAATCTCGACGTTTTCCGCGATCCCGGTCCGGTGATCGTAGCGGGAAACGATGCCGCCGACGCTCCCGAACCCGGAGGCGCTCGACCAGATGATGTTGGGGTCTTCCGGGTCCGGCGTAGCCCATCCGCTCTCGCCGCCGCCGACCGAATGCCAGAGCCCGCGGGGGATGCCGGCGTCGCCACCGAAGCCGGACATCCGGCTGTTGCTCGGTCCCCGGGCCGAGGGGCCGTCTTGGCGGTTGCCGTAGACGTAGTAGGGGATCCGGTTGTCGACGGTGACGTGGTACATCTGGGCCACCGGGAGCTGGACTTGATTCCACGTCTTGCCGCGGTTGGTCGTGATCGAGATCCCGCCGTCGTGCCCGACCGCCATCCGGTTGGCGTTGGTGCCGTCGATCCAGATGTCATGGTGGTCGCCGCCGGGCACCTCGACGTTAGGTGGATCGATCGAGGTCTTGCCGCCGTCGAGGGTTTTGGTCCAGCTTGCGGCCAGGAAGTACGCTTCGTTCTCATTGTCCGGCATCACGGCCATGCGGGTGTAGTATTGGGTCCGCCCGCCTAGGTTCCGGTCGTTGCTGGTCATTTGCCACGTGGCGCCGGCGTCGTCCGAACGCCAGAGCTCACCGGCCTCGGCCTCGACGCCCGGAAGCGGCACGCCGTCGCTGGTTTCGATCAGCGCATACACCCGATTGGAGTTCGATTGCGCCACCGCGAGGTCGGTTTTTCCGAATGGCTTCGTCGGAAGGCCATTGCCGGTGAGCCGCTTCCAGGTGGTACCCGCGTCGGTGCTCTTCCAGATCCCACTCCCGGCCCCGCCGCTGGTCCGGCCCCAGGTGTGGACGACGAACTGCCAGGTCGAGGCGTAGAGAATCCGGGGATTGTTGGGATCCATCACCAGGGCGTACGCCCCGGTGTTGTCATCGACGAACAGGACCCGCTCCCATGACTTTCCGCCGTCCACGGTTCGGTAGACGCCCCGCTCCGGTTGAGGCCCGTAGCCCCGACCCACGGCCGTGGCGTACACGAGATCGGGGTTGGTCGGGTGGATTTGGATGCGGCCGATCCGGCCGGTATTCTCGAGGCCGGCCCTGGCCCAGGTCTTACCCGCATCGGTCGACTTGAACATGCCCCAGCCAACGGAGATGGTGCTTCGGATGTAGGGTTCACCGGTGCCGGCCCAGACGACGTTCGGGTCGGACGGCGCCACCGCCAGCGCCCCGACGGACGACACGGGCTGGGCGTCGAAGATCGATTCCCAGTGGATCCCGCCGTCGACGGTCTTGAAGATCCCTCCGGAGGCCGCGCCAGCGTAATAGACGTTCGGATCGCGCGCTATACCGGCCACGCTGGAGACCCGGTTGCCCTCAGGCCCGATATACCGGTACTTGAGTTGGCCCAGGAGTTCGGAGCTCACCAAGGGCAGGGGCGGGGTTGGCGCGGGGTCGCGTTTGCGTTGGGCGGCGGCTGGAGCGTGAAGCAGGGCGACGAGGGCCATGACGATCGAGAGCGTGCGCGGCATGAGAAAATCCTGTGAGGTGCGGAGTTAGGGCGGAATATAGCGATTGACGCCGGGGCCCGCGTCGCCTACCCTCCCAGGGTGAAACTCGCCACCTGGAACGTCAATTCGATCCGCGCTCGGCTGCCCCGGCTTCTCGACTGGCTCGGCCGCGCCAATCCCGATGTCGTCTGCCTGCAGGAACTCAAGGTCCCTGACGCCGACTTTCCGCTCGCTGAACTTGAAGCGGCCGGATACCGCGCGGCCTTTTTCGGCCAGCGGACCTACAACGGAGTTGCGATCCTGGCCCGGGAACCGATGACCGATGTCTCCGTCGGGATGGCCGACGACAGCCCGGACGACCAAGCCCGCCTGATCGCGGCTACGGTCGGTGGCGTCCGGATCATCTCGGCCTATTTCCCGAACGGGCAGGAGGTCGGGAGTGACAAGTGGGCCTACAAGCTCGATTGGATGGCCCGCCTCGAGCGGCATCTGGCCCGGACCTACCGGCCCAACCAGCCGCTGGTGCTGGCCGGCGACTTCAATGTGGCCCCTGACGATCGCGACGTGGCGCGTCCCGAAGAATGGCGCGAGAGTGTCCTCTGCCACCCGGACGCCCAGGCGGCGTTAGGCCGGATCGGGGCGTGGGGCCTGGTCGACGGGCTTCGGCTCACTGAACCAGGGCCCGGGCCATATTCGTGGTGGGATTACCGGATGCTGGCGTTTCCCAAAGGCAATGGGCTCCGGATCGACCACATCTATGTGACGGCGCCCCTGGCAGGGCGGTGCGTCAAGGCCTGGGTCGAGCGGAACGAGCGGAAAGGCAAGCTGCCGTCCGATCATGCCCCGGTCATGGTGGATCTCGTGGAGGGCTCTCAGGCGTAACGCTGCCCTGTTGGTGCTGGCCGTGACCGGCCCGATGCTGGCCGCCCAAACCCGGCGACGCTGGTGAGAAGACGACCTTGAGAGCCTGATCTCGGTGTCGGAACCGGCGCTTCGACCGGATGGCGTCCAACTGGTGTACGTCCGGGGCCGGGCCGACCTGGCCGCCAATCTGAACCGGAGCGAGATCGTCTTGGTGGCCACGGAAACCGGCCGGGTCCTGACGCAGTGGGAGGGGAGCTCGCCCCGGTGGTCGCCGAACGGACGGGAAATCGCCTCAGCGGGGAGCCGTGACGGCCGGAACGGCATCTGGGTCCGGCAGGTCGAGTCCGGCACCGACCGGTTCTTGGTCGAGACACCGCAATCCAACGCCTGGCTGGGCCGCGGTGCCGCCAATAACTTCGAGTGGTGGCCGGACGGGCAGTGGATTGCCTTCGTGGCCGCCGGGGGCGTGATTGGATATCCCAGCCTGGCCGCCACCTCGAGCGAGCAGGGGCGGCTGGCGGCGTGTCATGCGTTAGGCGCGCCGGCCCATCCGATGGCACCGCACTTCCCGATCGGGATCTATGCGATTCCAGAGATCTCGATGGTGGGTGAACCGGAGCATGTCCTGACCAAGAAGAAGGTGCCGTACGAAGTGGCATTGCCCGGTACCGGGAAATTGCCTGGGGCCAGATCCTGGGCGACGGCGACGGCTTGCTCAAGCTCCTGTTTGCCCGGGAGGACCGCCGGCTGCTCGGCGTCCATGTCATCGGAACTGGAGCCACAGAACTCCTCCACATTGGCCAGACCGTGATCGGCCTCGGTGGTGGTCTCGACTATTTCCTCCGGACCGTGTTCAACTATCCGACCTTGGCGGAGTGCTAACAAGGTGGCGGCGCTGAATGCGTCGAACAAAATGATGGCCGGCGAGGAGTACGGGGTTCGGGGGGCCGCGGCCACCGCGCTGCCATCGGCCCGGCCCGAGATCCTCAAGGCGGCCACCTACTAGGCAGCGGTACCACAACCCGGCGGGGTGTGCGGCCGGGCCTGTCGCTATCTTTTTGTCATGAAACGACTGCCGATTGCCGCGGCCGCGGCGTTGCTGCTGGCGCCGCCTCTGCTCTCCGCCCAGGCTCCCGGACCCGCTTTCTTGGGGCATGGGGTATCCCATGGCCTTGCGGTCTGGCGGGCCCGGACCATTCGGGATGTCCGGTATGACCTGAAGCTCGACCTCACCCCGCTCGACAGCGCCATCGGTCAGGTCACGATTCGCTTCGTCCGCCAGGGTGGCGACGATGCCATTGTCGACTTCCGGGGCCGCCGGCTCCGGTCCGCCACCGCCAACGGCCGGCCGGTTTCACCGGGCGCATTCAACGGGAACCACCTTCGGATCCCTGCCGGACTCCTTGCTTCGGGCCCGAACACGGTCGAGATCTCGTTCGTTTCCGACATCGCCCCGTCGGGGGCCAGCATCATCAAGGTGCACGACCCCGCCGAGCGAACCGACTACCTCTACACGTTGCTGGTTCCGGCCGACGCAAATCAGCTCTTCCCTTGTTTTGACCAGCCCGACCTCAAAGCCCGGGTCACCCTGGCCCTCACGACACCCCGCGACTGGAACGCGCTCGGCAACGGTTCCCTGGCGCGAACCGACTCAGCGGCCGACCGGACGACCAGTCATTTCACCGAAACCAAGCCGCTTCCAACCTATCTGATTGCCTTCGCCGCCGGACCCTGGGCCCGGGTTGCCTCGACCCACAAGGGCCGGACGGTGAACCTGTTGGTTCGTCGGTCCCGCGCCACAGAGGCCGACACCGATACGCTCCTGGCGCTCCAGCACCGGGCCCTCGACTGGATGGAGCAGTACTTCGGAACGCCATATCCCTTCGAGAAATACGATATGGTCCTGGCCCCCGCCTTTCCGTTCGGCGGCATGGAACACCCCGGCGCGATCATGTACAGCGAGGATCGGTTCATTTTTCGGGAGCGGCCTACCCTGACGCGGCGGCTCGACCGGTTCTCGACCATCCTCCACGAGACGGCCCATCAGTGGTTCGGCGACCTCGTTACCATGAAGTGGTTCGACGATCTCTGGCTCAAGGAGGGTTTCGCGACGTACTTGGGCGCCAAGGCCCTCGCCGACCTCGAACCGGGTAGTGACGCCTGGAAGACGTTCTATCAAGGGAACAAACCCGCGGCGTACGCCGTGGACCAAACCCTCGGGACCACGCCGCTCTGGCAGCGGATGGCCAACCTCGACCTTGCCAAGAGCGCCTACGGAGCCATCGTCTACAACAAGGCGCCGAGCGTGCTGAAGCAACTCAACTACCTGGTGGGTGACTCCGCGTTCCAGCAGGGCGTCCGCTCGTTTCTGACCACTCACGCCTATGCCAACGCCACGTGGCAGGATCTGCTCTCCGCCATCGGCCGCGCCGGGAACCGTTCGCTGGCGGGGTTCGGGCAGAACTTCATGCTCCGCCGCGGGATGCCCGTTGTCGATGTGCAGATTCGGATCCGGAACGGGACCATTGCCCGATTGGCGCTCCGGCAACGTCCGGCCCAGGTCACGCTGTCCGGGCCGGCTCCTTGGCCGATGCGGACTGAGGTCCTCCTCGCGTACCGAGACGCACCGGCGGTGCGGATCCCCGTGACCTTGACCGCCGCAACGACTGAAGTTGTGGCCGCCCGCGGCAAGCCGGCCCCGCTTTTCGTCTTTCCGAACGCCGATGACTACGGGTATTTCCTCTCGCTCCTTGATTCGGCGAGCACCGAAGCGCTCGAGACCGGGGCCCTTGGCGGGGTCAAGGACGGACTGCTTCGCTCGATGCTCTGGGGCGCGCTCTTTGACCAAGTTCGCGATGCCCGAATGGCTCCGGCGCGGTACGCGGGCCTCGTCCTTCGCGAGCTGCCCCGGGAGCAAGATGAGCAGCTCGTCTCCGCGTTGTTGGGGCGGCTCGAGCGGACCGTCCGGGCCTACCTTCCGCCGGCTGAACGGGAGCCGGTCCGCCGGGAGGCGGAGCGGGTGCTATGGGCGGGGGCCATCGATGCTACCAGGGCGTACGGGATTCGGCGGGGCCATCTGGATGCGTTCGTCAGCCTCGCGACGTCGCCGTTCGGGACAGCTCGAATGGTGGCCCTGCTCACCGCCGACTCGGCGGCGGGCGAGCCGGTCCGTGACCCGACTCGTTGGAATATCGTGGAGCGTCTCCTGGCGCTTGGCGCGCCGGAGGCGGAGGCCGCGCTGACCGCTCAGGTAGCACGCGACACGACGCCCGACGGCCGCCGCCGTCGGTTCATCGCCGGCGGGGCGAGACCAACCGCCGAGGCCAAGGCGGACTACTTCCGGCGCTACTTTGCTGATACTGCCCTCAACGAAGATTGGGCCAGCGGCAGCCTCGGTCCTTTCAACGCGATCGAGCACGAACGCCTAACGCTCCCGTACCTTCGGCCTGCGCTGGATTCGCTTCGGTACATCCAAGCCAACCGCCGGATCTTCTTCCTGGGCTCGTGGCTCGGCGCATTTCTCGGGGGCCAGACCGGGCGGGCCGCTCTCGACGTCGTCCAGGAGTTTCTGGCCGACAATCCGAAACTCCCCGCCGACCTCAGGCAGAAGGTTCTTCAGAACACCGACGAGTTGGAACGAACCGTCCGGGTCCGGCTCGCCCTCCCACTCTCGGGCCGGCCATGAGGCACCTGGCGTGATCCAACTGGTACGACACGGATTGGTCTCCGAGGTGGTGCTATCGACCGCGGTCAGCCGGACGGTCGGTTTCCGGGTCAGTGCCTTCTACCATCGTGGCTTGGTAATCGACACGGGCTTTCCCCGGATGGCCGAGACGTTCTTTTCGTGGCTCGCCACGGTGTCGGTGGCCGGATTCATCGTCACCCACTTCCACGAGGACCACGCCGGCAACCTTGGGTTGGTCACGGCCCGCGGCATTCCGGCAACCGTGTCGGCAGACACCCTGCGGCGTCATCGGGATCTGCTGCGGGTGCCCCCCTACCGGTGGGTGGTGTGGGGACACCCCCATGTTAGTGTCCGCGATCCTGAGCCGGCCGATCACCCGTTCCAGTTGATTCCGACGCCGGGCCACTCCGCGGACCATCTGGCCGTCTACGATCCAGATGCCAGGATCGTGTTCTTGGGAGACCTCTTCCTCGGGGTCAAAGCCGCGCTGGCCCATGCCGATGAATCGCCGAGCGCCATGGTTGCGAGCCTTCGAACGGTTGCGGTGCTCAATCCGAAAGCCGTGTTCGACTCACACCGTGGCTCGCTCCGGGATCCCGTAGCGACGCTCACGAGCAAGGCGGACTGGCTCGAAGGGACCATCGAGGCCATTCGCACGGCCGGTCGGGCGGGGCAGCCGGCCGTGGTGATCGTGCGTGAACTCCTCGGTGGAGAGGACCGGGCGGCGCTGGTGTCGTTCGGCCAACGGTCGAAGCGGAACTTCGTTCAAGCAGTTCTCAACGGTCAGTGAGGGTCCTACCGACATCGAGTCCGAGAGTCGATTCGCCCGTTTGCCTCGCTCGGCGGTTACGACGTCCAGATCTCCCGAACTTGACACAGTACCATAGTACTAGTACGCCTGACCAAGAGCTGCTACCCCGGCTGGCGGTCCGAGGCGGCCGCCGCGCTCCGGCAGGAGTTCGAGTTGCCCCTCGGTGCGAAGATCACGGCGCTTTCGAAGGGCATCCGGATCAAGCTGGCGCTACTGCTGGCGTGCTGCCGAGGGGCGGACCTCTTGGTCCTGGACGAGCCCACCGACGGGCTCGATCCGGCGTCGACGGAAGCAGTGCTCGCGGCGTTGATGGGGGTGGCGGCCACTGAGGGCACCACCATGCTGATCTCGTCGCACCACATCGAGGAGATCGAGCGAGTTGCCGACCGGGTGGCGCTGGTCAACCGGGGTCGGGTGCTCCTCGAGTCCGGATTGGATGAGGTTCGCAACCGATTTCGGTGGGTCCGGGTCGTGGTGGACGAAGCGAGCGATGCCGTGGCCGGCCTCGCGTCTGAGCCCGGGGTGGTTCGGGCCGACCGGTCCGGACGAGTGATCACGCTGTTGGCGGATCTGGAATTGGTCC
This sequence comes from Gemmatimonadota bacterium, assembly GCA_009692115.1. Lineage (NCBI taxonomy): Bacteria > Pseudomonadati > Gemmatimonadota > Gemmatimonadota bacterium. The sequence continues at coordinate 51,092 of SHZU01000006.1, forward strand.
GCCTCGCCTTTCCGCGCCGAGTGTACACCCAAAGCCACACGGACTATGTGGCCGAAGTGCTGGTCCACCTCAATCAGACGAGGGGAACGTAGAAATAGGACTTCCGCCGCCAGAGAAGGCCTTCCTTGAAGCGGTAGCAATCGGCGAATTGGAGGTCAACCGGCGTCCCGTCCTTCTTGGCTCCGACGAATCGGCCCCAGCAGGCGCCAGCCTCGGGCTCGAGCGCGAAGCACTCGAACCGGTGCTCCCCCTGGATCGCCCGGATTTCCCGATAAAACCGAAGGGTCTGATCGCGGCCTTCGATCAGGGCGAACCCCGGGCGATCGTAGACGAGATCCGGATGAAAGTAGCGGGCGACGGTTTCCCAGTCGGCAGCGTCGATGGCGCGGAACATGGCTTCGAGGTCGGCACGAGTCACAGGTCCTCCCGGATGAAGCGACACGAATGGTGACGCACCGGAGCCTATGGCCGTTGCCTCGTTTGGACAAGCGGGTCACGAGGCGGTACCTTCGGCCGTTGACCCTCCCGATCCGGTACGCCCATGCCCCTGTCCCGTCGTTCGTTTCTGGCGACCGCCGCTGTGTCGCCGCTGGTGTCCCCGTCCCTCGGGTTACCGAGCGCCGACCCGTCGTACGCCGCCGATCCAGCCCGGTTCGAGCCCTGGATCGAGGTCGATTCGGCAGCGCTTCGGGCCAACGTGGCGGTGCTTTGGGAACTCGCCGGGGGTCGGCCCATCATGGCGGTGGTCAAGAACAACGGCTACGGACTCGGCATCAGGGCGGTGGCGAGGCCGCTGGACGCCGACCCGCGGGTGAGCGGATTTGGTGTCGTAAAGGTCGCCGAGGCGTTGGCACTCCGCGACGCTGGGGTTCGGAAACCGATCCTCCTCCTGGCGCTGTTCGACGCTGCTGACGGGGAAGAACTCGTCCGGCGGGGGATCACGTTGAGTCTGGGTGTTCCGGACATCGGCGCCCGAGTCGCGAAGGCCACCACCGGGGCCGGGCGCTCCGCCCGCGGGCAGTTCTACATCGACACCGGGATGAGTCGGATGGGGCTCCCGTACCACACGGCCCTTCCCATTCTGCGCGACCTCTCGCGTCAGCCGCGACTGGAAATCACCGGGATGATGACGGAGTTGGCTGAGGAGCCTGAGTTTGATGCCGAGCAAGTCCGTCGGCTCTCGACCCTGGCCGCGGAAGCCCGAGCGGCCGGAGTAACCACCGGACCGTTGCATGCCGCGTCCTCGCACGCGGTCTTCAACCGCAAGGAGACCCTGCTCGACGCCGTGCGTCCGGGGATTTCGCTGTTCGGCGCCTATCCCACTGACGATGGGAGCGAGCGCTCGATCGCCGCGCTGACGGTGGCGTTTCGTCTCAAGGCCCGGGTGGTCAGAGTGGAGCAACTCCGGTCCGGCGACACGGTCAGCTACGGCCGCCGGTTCAAAGCCGAGTCACCGACCTGGGTGGCGACGGTCCCGATCGGGCACGCCGACGGGTACCCGCGGTCGGCGGTTCGAGGCGGGCAGATGTTGATTGGCGGCCGGCCGTATCCGGTGGTCGGGGCCGTGAGTGCCAGCCATGCCATCGTCAACCTCGGTGCGGCCACCGCCGTGAAGGTCGGCGACGTCGCAATAGTCTTGGGGCCGGACCATGCGGCCATCCATCCGAATACCCTCGCCGGCACGACCGGGATTTCGGTCTACGACGTCCTGATGCATCTGAGCCCGAGTCTGCCCCGGATTGGGTGAGGAACCCCGGGGTGCGGTTCCGCACTGCGACGGATCACCCTAGCGGTGAAAGAAGTACCGGCCCTTCCACCGGGGCCGGGTGGTCTGGGCCGACCGGCGCCCCGCGCCCGCCCCGTCGGCGGGCGGCAGCTAGCCGGCCTGGCCCGGCACCTCGACCTCCGATTGCCGCGACACCCAGGCGTAACAGGCCACGATCAGCGCCGCGAAGAGCGCCGCCCCCACCCACCGCGAGGCATTCGCGAATTCCGCTCCGACCAGCCCCAACGGCGCCGGGTTGCTCGTCGCGACGATCAGACCGGCATTGAGGACGCCGAGGAGGCTCTCACCGACGATCAAGCCCGAGGCGAGTAACACTCCAAACCGGAGCGCCATATCGGCATTGCCCCGCCGGGCCATGGCCCGATTGTAAAGCCACCCGATCACCGCGCCGAGCACCACTGGTTGGGTGGCGTCCATCGGGAGATAGATCCCGATCCCGATTGCCAGCGGCGACAACCTGAGCAGTTTGAACACCCCGAGTAACTCGTCGACGAAGATGGCGGCGAGTCCCACCAAGGCCCCGATCCCGATCAAGTTCCAGTCGAGCTCCGCGTTGAGGACGCCGCGCGCCAAGGTCGAGATCAAGGCGGCCTGCGGGGCCGGAAGCGGTTCGGCGGTAATGGCCGAGCGGTTGGGGTCGCCGGGGAAACCATAGGCCTGGTTCAAGAGATCGAGGATCGGGGGAATGATGAGGGACCCGGCCACGACGCCGACGATCAGCGCCACCTGCTGCCGCCAGGGCGTGGCGCCCACCAGTTGCCCGGTCTTGAGATCCTGGAGATTGTCGTTCGAAATCGTGGCGATCGAAAACACGATCGCCACCGCAAACAGGGCAAAGGCCACCAACGCGTTCGTGGCGCTTCCACCTAACGTCGGCTGGACGAACACCGCCAGGAGCAGCGCCGCCGACACCGTGGCCAAGATCCCGATGCCGGACACCGGACTGTTCGACGCCCCGATCAACCCAGCCATGTAGCCGGCCACCGTGGCGACAAACGCGCCCATCAGCAGCGTGAAGAGCACCCCGGTCACGACCAGCGGCCACTTGAGCGGACTCAAGGGGCCGGTGCCGATGAAGTCGGCAAACAGCCAGCCGATCAGCACCAGGCAGACCAGGCTCAGTCCCCCGATCAGGCTAAGCGGTAGATCGCGATCGTCGGTGGCGCCGGTCTTGGCCGCCGCCCCCGCCCGCGCCGTCGCGATGATGCCGGCCGTAACCGGCCGGATCAATTTCAGCAGACTCCAAATCGCCGCGACCCCGATCGTCCCGGCGCCGATGAACCGCACCTGGGTCCGCCACACCGTCATGGCCACTTCGGCCGCCGGCCCGTCAATGCCCGCACTCAACAACGGCGTGGCCACTCCCCAGGCGATCAGCAGTCCGGTGAGCATCGCCAAGCCTACCGAGATGCCGACCAGGTGGCCCGCTCCGAGAAGCGCCAAGGAAAATCCAAGGTTGAACCCCGTCGCGCCGGTACCGATCCGGAAATAGTTTGCCAGGTTGGCCGCCGCGACCCCGGTGGCCGCCACGATCTGGGCACCCGCCGCGACCAGCGCGCCGACCAGGACGATCAGCGGACCACGTTTCCGCTCGATGGCATTGGGCGAGGCTTCATCGCCGGTGGCGCCGACCTTGAGCACTTCGGCGGCCGCGACACCCTCGGGATAGGGCAGCGGGGAGTTGACCACGAGGGCCCGCCGGAGCGGGATCGAAAACAACACGCCGAGGATGCCGCCCAGCGCGCAGATCGAGAAGGTGACCAAGAACGGGAAGCTTCGCCACCAGCCCACCATGATGAGGCCGGGCAAGACGAAGATAATGGCCGAGAGGGTTCCCCCGGCCGAAGCGACCGTCTGGACGATGTTGTTCTCTTTGATTGTCCCGGTCCGGAGAGCCCGGAGGACACCCATCGAAATGACCGCCGCCGGGATCGAGGAGGCGATGGTCAGGCCGACCCGAAGGCCGAGGTACACGTTGGCGGCGGTAAAGACCGCGGCGATGATCGCGCCGAGAATCAGGCCGCGGAGGGTGAGTTCGGTTTCGGCTTTGGCCATGAGGTCTCGCGCGAGGGATTATGAAGATAACCCGCCGGCGGCGGCCATGAAGGAGTTCAGCTTGACTGGATCGAGCCGTCCATCTGCTCGCGTCGAGGCCCCCGGCGAGGAAGACCGGAATCGAGACCGCCAGCCGAATCGCCGCGCTGAGATCCCAATCGTGAACCCGGCCGGTACCACCAAGTTCCTTGATTGCGAGGCCCTGGTTTCCCGAATCGAGCAACAGCCCATTGGCCTCGCTGGAGATCGCGACCGCCTCGGGGATCGACTCCGGACCGGTGACGGGAACCACCTGAACCAGCGACACGGCGGGGAGCAACCTGCCCAGTTCGGCGGATTCGCCCGGCGCGAGTCGGTCACAAATCTGGATGGTCGATGTCCCACAACGCCGATGTTGCGCCGCGATACCCACCGCTGTTCGGATGTTGGTCAAAAGAAACGTGGCGGTGGGTCCGCATCTCTCGGTCAATGGCCGCGATCAACGGCTCCGGAATGACCCCGGGCCCGCTCGGCATGGCCGACACCGCCCCGACCGCGCGCGCCGGCCCGGACGGCCAAGTGCGCCTCAGCGACACTCGAAATGCAACCAACCTTGATCTGCGGCTTCAACGCCTCGGCTCCCGAGCGGCACCTCGCGTATTAGCATCTGCTCGAGGCCCGGCAATTCTCGCTCTCGGTTGATGTGCCGCTGCTCCAGTGGGGCGCCCGGAAAGAAGCGATCGGGGCCGCCCGCTCGGATCGGGACCGGGCGGTCAGCAATGCGCGCGGCGTCCTGGCCCAGGCGGCCCAGGATGCCCATTTCGCGGCCCTCCAACTCTCCCAGGCCCGCCGTTCATTGGCGCTCTCGGCCAAGGCGGATACGGTTGCCGGGAAGCGATTCGAGGTGGCCTACAATCGGTCCGTGATCGGACGGATCCAGATCGACAATCTCTATGTTGCCCAGACTGAGAAGGATCAGGCGCTGGCGCGGTTCGTTCAATCGCGCCGGGGGTATTGGCAGGCCTACTTCCGGCTCCGGCGCGCCACGATGTTCGACTTCGAGACCGGAAACCCGATTCAATAGCCGGGTCCGATCCTGGCTGGTATCTTGGAGGGGTTGGTTTCCCCTCACTATTCGGAGTCCCCGCATGCTCAGCTCCGCCGTCCGCTCGATTGCCGTGGTTGCGTTGCTCGCGGGAACCGCTACCGCGCAACGGACCGTCAAACCCGTCCTCCACGGCCGCCATTGGGTGGCCATCACCGGGAAGCCGCTCGCCGCCACCGCCGGCGCGATGATTTTTCAGCGCGGGGGCAACGCCGTCGACGCCACCTGCGCGATGCTCGCCGCCGTCACCACGATGTGGGATGTGCTCTCATGGGGTGGTGAGACCCAGGCCCTGATCTACCACCCCGGCCTGAAGAAAGTGATCGGGATCAATGCCCTCGGCGTCGCGCCGACGGGGGCCACGCCGGAGTTCTACCGCTCCAAAGGGATGAACTATCCGCCCGAGTTCGGTCCCTTGGCCGCCGTGACACCCGGTACCCCCGGCGGGCTGATGACCATGCTGGCCGAGTATGGGACCATGTCCCTGGCCGAGGTGCTGGCGCCGGCCATCCAGATGGCGGACGGGTATCCGATCGAAGCCCAGACCGCCAACAGTATCGAAAGCCAAAAGAACTGGATCAAGCAGTGGCCCTATTCGAAGGCGCTCTTCCTGACCCATCCCGGCCAGAAGCGGGAGGCGCCTAACGCCGGTGAAATTTTCCAGCAGGCCGATTTGGCCGCCACCCTCCGGAAGCTGGTCGAGGCGGAAGCCCGGGCCAAGAAGGCGGGAAAATCCCGGAAAGAGGCGATCTACGCCGCCTACGACCGGTTCTACAAGGGAGACATCGCGGCCGAAATCGCCCGGTCCACCCAGGAACAAGGCGGCTTGATCACGGTCGAGGACCTCGCCAACTGGAAAGTGAAGATCGAGGAACCGCTTTCGACCACCTATCGAGGGATCGAGGTCTTCAAGCTCCGGGAATGGCAGCAGGGGCCGGCGTTGCTCCAGGCCCTCAATATCCTCGAGAACGCCGACCTCAAGTCGATGGGCTACAACAGCACCCGCTACGTCCACACCGTTTATCAGACTATGAGTCTGGCGTTTGCCGACCGGGACTTTTACTACGGTGACCCGGCGTTTCCGCCGGCGAGCCCGATCAAGGGTCTTCTGTCCAAAGAATACGCCAAACAGCGATTCGGCCAAATCAATTGGACGGAGAACGACCCCACGATCAAGCCCGGCGATCCCTATCCGTTCCAAGGCAGCCAGAACCCGTTTCTTGAAGTGCTGAAGAGCTGGCCGCCCAAACCCAAGCCGCAGCCGAACACCACCGACCAGGCCGCGATGTCGTTCGATGAGGCGTTCCGGGCGGGAACCACGTCCATTCAAGCGGCCGACGAAAACGGCTGGGTCGTGTCGGTCACCCCGAGTGGCGGATGGGTCCCGGCGGTCATCGCCGGGAAAACAGGGGTCGGTCTGAGCCAACGAGCCCAGAGTTTCGTCCTCGACCCCGCCGAAAGCCCCTTCAACGTGATGGCGCCGGGCAAACGCCCCCGGGTCACCCTGACGCCGACCCTGGCGTTGAAAGACGGCAAACCCTACGCGTCATTCGCCGTGCAGGGTGGCGATACCCAGGATCAGAACCTGCTCCAGTTCTTCCTCAACATGGTGGAATTCGGGATGAACGTGCAGCAGGCCGTCGAAGCGCCGAATATCGCGAGCTACCAAATGCGGAGTTCGTTCGGGGCCCACGAGTCGCGCCCGGGCCGGATGACGCTGAATGAGAGTATGCCGCCCTGGGTCCGCGATGACCTCAGGAAAATGGGCTACACCCTCGACTTTGCCCGGAGCACCTCCGGACCGATCAACGCAATCTTCTTCGACTGGGTCCACGGATCGTTTTGGGGCGGTTCGAGCACCGATGGGGAAGACTACGGCATTGCCTGGTAGGACCTTACGGCTCCAGTCGGAAGGATGGCGTGTGGCGGGGCCGGACCGCTGGAAAATGGCGCCGGTCGGTGGTGAGCAAGGTGGTGACCAGACCCCGCTCGGCCGCCGCCACGAGGCTCGCGTCGACAAAACCGAGCCCGGCCGACTCATATTGCCTGACCAGGTCGGCCACCCGGGCCAGGTCCTCATCGGCCAGGAATGGATCGAGGAGGAACTCGCCGTCGGCCAACGCCCGGATGAACAGCGATTCGGCCCGAGACCCGATCCGGGTGGCCAGCAAGTGGGTGACCTCGGCCAGGATCGTCTCGGGTAACCGAATCTCGCCGGCGTTCCGCTCCCAGAACCCGGTGACCCGGGCGTGCCACGCGTCGTCGCGATCAAGCAGCGCGAACACGGCCCCGGTGTCGGCGAGGATCACCGATGGGGATCCTGCCAAAGGAGTTCGTCGACCCGTTCCGCCGTATCGGAATGGCCCGAGGCGAACTGGCCGGCCAAGCTGGGCAGTTTGCGTTTCATGTGGTCCTCCTCCGTGATGTGCTCCAGGAGCGCCTCGCGCACCACTTGGGCGAAGCTCTTTCCCTCTTTGGTTGCGTAGCGCTGGGCCTTTTTCAAGAGATCCTCTTCCAGGAAAACCGTGGTTCGACGCATGGCATATATATGCCATCATGGATATGCCTTCGTCAAGGGTCAGCCAGCCGACGACCCAAGCTAGGGCTTGGGTGAAGTCGGTGGTAACCAGATTTTAGGGGATTTGGAGCCTTCCGCCGCTGCCGGCTACCCGGGGATGACGAGTCGCTCCATGTCTTTCCAGCGGCCACGGGTAAAATCCGGAATGGAGACCGGCTTGCTCCGGTTGGCCACCGACTGCTCGGTGGTCGCGCAGATCACGCTCCAGGCGGCGGCGTCATAGACGTTCTGGTCGGTCGGGAGCCCCTGCCGAAGGCAGTGGATCAGGCGCCAATCCTCCAGGAAGTCCATTCCGCCGTGGCCGCGGGTGGCCTGCTTGACCCGGTCCGATTTCCAGAGCGGGTGGTCGTGGCTTTCGAACCATCGCTCGATCGAATCCCACCGATCCTCCCGTTCGCTCTTGCCCTCGACGTAGACCCGGCGGGGATAGCCTTCGACCAACCCCTTGGTACCCTGCAACACGTACTTGCGGCTATAGGGCCGGGGCAGGTTGGTGTCGTGGGTGATGTAGATGGTCTGGCCCCGAGTGGTTCGGATCAGCGAGGTGTTCACGTCACCCAGCCGGTAGGTCTCCCTCCGCTTTGGGCTGTCGGCCGGGATGTGCTCGGCCGCCCAGGCTTGGAGGCCTCGGGACGGACCGCTCATCGAGACCACGTAGTCGAACTGATTGCCTCGATTGATATCCATGGCCTGGGCAATGGGGCCGAGCCCGTGGGTCGGGTAGAAGTTCCCATTCCGCTTGGTGGCGTGAGCCCGTCGCCAGAGGCCTTCACCCTCGTCGGCGAACTTGATGGCCCGAAGGTCGTGATTGTAGCCGCACTCCCCGTGGAGGATTTCGCCAAGGATTCCCTGCTGAGCCAGGTGCCACGCCAGCATTTCGAGCTGGTCGTAGCAGCAGTTCTCCATCATGACGCAGTGTTTCTGGTAGCGCTCCGCCGCCTCGACCAACGCCCAGCAATCGTCCACCGTGTAGGCGGCCGGCACTTCGGTGGCGCCGTGCTTGCCGTGCGCGAGCGCGGCCAGCAGAACCGGGACGTGCCATTCCCACGGCGTCGCGGTGAACACCAGGTCGAGCTCCTCCTCGGCACAGAGCCGCTCGAAGTCGCGCTCGCCGCGGGTGTAACCGGTCGGTTTCCGGTGGCCCGCCTTGACGGCCAAGTCCTGGGCCCAGGCAACCCGCTCGGGCACGATGTCACAGACCGCGGTGAGTTCGACCCCGTCGATGGCCAGCAGGTTCTCGACGTGGGTTCCCCCCTGACCGCCGATCCCGACGAAACCGATCCGGACTCGTTCCATTGGTGGGGCCCGGAAGAAGCCGCCCGGCTGTGGGTCGGCCTGGAGCAGCGAAGGCAGCAGCGAGGAGGCAGCCCCGAGGGCCGCGGTCTGTCCGATGAAGTTCCGGCGGGTCTGGTCGTGGCTCATGGGGGGCTCCCGGTAGTCCGCCGGATGAAGCCGGCGAACCCGGTCATATAGGTATCGCGGTCCAGTTCCCAGGCGGAGTCGTGGTCGCCGCCTAACGCGATGAACGTCTTCGGGTCGGGAGCCACCCGGAACAGCGTTTCCCCGTGCGCGAAAGGAATCGTCCCGTCGGCCCGGGCATGCATGACCAGCAACGGCATCCGGAGTCGGCCGAGTTTGGCTTCGTTGTCGAACCGGTTCTCGGCCAGGGTTTCGATCGGGAGGTACGGGTACCGCCCTTTGGCGACACGGGGCACCGACCGGAAGGTGCCTTCGAGGATCAGTCCGGCCGCGGGCGCTCTGGTGGCCAGCTCGGTCGCGACTCCGCCTCCGAGCGAGTGTCCGTAAATGACGATCCGGGCCGGATCGATCCCGATCGTGTCCCGCAGGTAGGTGTACACCGCCCGGGCATCCTGGTAGAGGCCAAGCTCGGTCGGCACTGAGTCGGTGCTGGCGCCGAATCCCCGGTAATCGAATGCCACGACGTTGATGCCGTGCTTGACCACATCCGCGTAGAACCGCTGCCGTTTGAGCAGGGTGATGTTGCCGGCATTACCATGGCACGTGATGAGCCAGGGGCCCGCCGAGTCAGCGGAACGGACGATCCAGGCTACCAGTTCGATGCCTGGCGCCGATCCAATCCGCCTGGCTTCGATTGCGAGGCCAAGCGAATCGGCGATCGGAATCTGCTCACGGCCCCCGTACGAGGTGGGTTGAAACACCATCCGGGGTTCGTTGGCCAGCAAGTAGACGACCATCCCGCCATAGCTCAGCGCCGAAATGGCCACCACGGCCAGGACGCTCCGCCGGATCAACGGCTTCATGCGCTCTTGTCGCCGGAGGTGAGCGCCTTGAGGAGTTGATACCAAAACGAAACGGCTTGGTGGAACGGCTCCACGCCGACCCGCTCATCCCGGCCGTGGGCCCGCACGTCATTCGCCTCCTCGAAGATCGCTCCGACCCCGTACACCGGGATTCCGCCGTTCCGAACGAAGAGCCCGTCGGTTGCCCCGGTCGACATTTCAGGGACCATGGTCGCGCCCGGCCACATCTGCTTGGCGATTCGTTCGACCGGCCCGACCACGTCCGAGCGGAGCGGCGACGGCGGGCTCGGCTCGGAGGGCTGGGTCACCGTGATCTGAATGGTGGGATCGGCGACGACCCGCGCCAGCTCAGCCTGCACCGCTTCTCGGGTATCATCGGGGAGCAACCGGCAGTTCACGGTGGCCTTGGCCAACTGGGGGAGGGCGTTGTCGGCGTGGCCCCCCAACAGCCGGGTCGCGACACACGTCGTCCGCATCACCGAGTTGAAATAGGGCGACTGGGCGCTCAGCCGAGCGGCGGCGGCCGGGTCGGCGGTGGCCGCGACGGCCTTCATATCGGCCGCGGTCTGGCCGGTTTCCGCCAGGGCGCTTCGCTCGAAGAACGCCCGGGTGGTTTCGTTGAGGCGGACCGGAAAATCGAACCCCGCCAGACGGCCAAGTCCCCCGACGAGGTGATAGATCGCGTTGTCCCGAATCGGCAGCGAACTGTGGCCTCCTTTGTTTCGGGCCTCGAATGAAAACGTCAGGTAGATTTTCTCGGCCGTTTGGACCGAGAATGTCTGAGGCTTCCCGTTGACCAGCAAACCGCCGCCGCCGTCGGTGTTGAGGGCGTACTCGGCGTCGATCAGCGCCCGGTGTTCCTTCATCAACCAGACGATGCTTTCCTGTACCGTCTCCTCGTCCGCCGTCAGGACCATGATCAGGTCGCGGTCGGGCACGAACTTTTCTTGCTTCAATCGGATGAAATTAGCCACCAACGTAGCCACCCCGGCTTTGTTGTCCGCCGTTCCGCGCCCGTAGTAGAAGCCGGCTTCCTCCTTGAAGATGTAGGGATCGAACGACCAGTCCTCCCTGCGGGCGTCGACTACATCCAGGTGCGCCATCAGCATGATTGGCTTCTTGCCGGAGGCGCGGCCTCGATAGCGGGCCACAAGGTTCTGATACCGCGGCTGGTGGCCAAGGACGGCGATATCGCTCGCTGGGAATCCGGCGGCCTTGAGTCGGGCCGCGATGGCTGCCGCCAGCTCCGGGGTGTGGCCGGCCGAGTCGCTGGTATTGACCTCGATCAGTTCTTTGAGGATGGACCGCTCGAGGACCCGGGCCGGGTCGGCGGATTGGGCCAGTGCGGGGGTGCTCACCAGGGACCCAATGATCCCGATTGCCAAGACGACGCGCATGCGGTGCTCCAAGAAGACCTGCGAGGGGTTGATACCGAGTCTCAAATATACGCCGCTACTACGAGGAAGGCCGTCGGGCCGTCTTGAGGACGACCCGGCGGCCGGGGTAGGGGACCGAGCTGGTGTCTTTCGAGCCTACGGGATCGGATTGCCCTCGCGGGCCACGATCGTGGCCTAGTTCGTATCGGCCACCTTGAGTCGGGCGTCTGGGTCCTTCTTCCAGCCTCTTCAACCCGATGCTGACCGATTTCTTGAAGACCCTCGGAGTCATGTAAAAAAAGCGGGCCGAAGCCCGCCTCCCTTCCCAACGATCCCGTGGTCTAGTTCTCGACCAAGATCAAGAACTTCGAATTGGCCCAGAAGCTCTCGGGGTTGGTAATCTGGAGAGTGCCCCGGACTTTCCCCTTGGCTTGGGCGGCCAAGTTGGCAAACGTCAGGTTCTGATTGGTGATGACCTTGTATTGCTTGTCGGCCTTGGGCATCGGGATCTCGGCGGTCTGGCGCCGGTCGATCGCGGTGAACGCCGACGGGTCGAGGTTGTCGGCCGGCTTCAGGGTCTCACCGGTGCGAGTCACCAACAAGAACCGGGTCCCGCCGACTTCGCGGATGATGCCCTTGTCCATCAGTTCTTTCTTGGAGCCAACGACGTAGTAGACCGTGTTCTCGCGAGTGGTCAAGGCCGAGACGGTGTCTTGGAGGACGGTCTTTTCCACGGCCAGCGTGGCCACCTGGGCCTTGGTCAGGTTGAGCTCGGACTCGAGGTTGGCGATCGAGGTCTTCTGGCCCTCGATCATCGCCTTCAAACCGTCGATCGTAGTCTGGAAATCGGCCAAGACAACCCGGAGGCTGTCGGACTCGCCGGTCAACTGTTTGATTTTCCGCTGGCTCGAAGCCAGCCGGGCTTCGCTGTTCTTGAGCCGCGCGGTCAGGTCCTTCACCTTCTTAAGGACCAAGACCAGGTGGCTCGGTGAGGCGGCCAAAGGGCTTTCCGGGGCCACGACCGGCTCGACCGCCTTCTTCTTGGCGCCGCCGACGGTCGCCAGCTCGACGTTGATGTCGGCCAGGAGCTTGGTGGTTTCCGCCAGATCGCGGAACAGGCTGTCCTTGGTGGCCGACACAGTGGACATTTGCTGGACCTGGGTCCGGAAGAACTCGGTCGAATCGGAGGGGATCGATTGGACCACCTGGCCCCGGGGGGTGGCGTTGCAGGCGAGGCCGGTCAGCAGAGCGAGGGTGACGAGATGGCGTTTCATGGAGCTGTCTTTCTCCGTAGTGGCAAGACCTATCCCTGTCTGGGTCTTCAAGATACGGAAGATGGTCTGGTCGCTTTCCAAAGCCAAGGGACGACCGAGTCGGCCCGGTTGCACATCCTTAGACAGTGTCGGGTGCCTTGACACTTGCCCTATCTGATCCCGAAATTGTAGTCAGGCAATCAGTTCGGCCTCATCTTAGGGCCGATGTCCACTTTCTAACTTGAGGGATCCGGTATGCCTCGTTTCCTGCAATCGTGGCTGTTGGTGTTCACCCTGAGTGTCGTCCCCGCCTGGCTGGCGGCCCAAACGGGGTCGATCGCGGGCCGAGTCACCGACAGCGCCCGCTCCGTCGGCTTGGGCGGCGCTCAGATCTTGGTTCGCGATCCCAGCGGTCGGGGCGCCGGGTCGGCCGTGAGTGCCTCTGATGGGAGTTTCCGGGTTGATCAGTTGGCTGCCGGGGTGTATTCGGTCTCGGTGGCGTTGATTCCGTATAGTGCGAAGCGGTTTGACGGCGTGACGGTCACGGCCGGCGGGACCGCCACGGTGACCGCGGCGCTCGTCAACCGAGCGTTCCTGCTTGATGAAGTCCGGGTCAGCTCGGTCTCCCGGGTCCCCGAGAAACTGAACGATGCTCCGGCCCGTATCACGGTGATTCCGGCGGTGCAGATCCAGGAGCGAGCGGCCCTTTCGGTGCTCGACCACTTGAAGACCGCGCCGGGCGTGTCGTTCTCGGAGGGTGGTCTGGTTCAATCGAACATCGTGTCCCGCGGCTTCAATAACATCTTTTCCGGGTCGCTGCTGACGCTGATCGACAACCGGTACGCGGCGGTGCCGTCGCTCCGGGTCAACGTACCGGCCTTCTTCTCCTCGACCAACGACGACATCGAACAGATCGAGTTCGTGCTCGGACCTGGGGCGGCTCTCTACGGCCCCAATGTCACCAACGGCGTGCTCCACATCATCACCAAGTCGCCGTTGACCTCCCCCGGCACCACGATTTCAGTCGAGGGTGGTTACCGAGGCAAGTCGCCCTCCGTGGTGGGGACCTCGGCGGCCGACAAGAACGGCGGCGTGTTCCGGATGGGCTTTCGGCACGCGACGCGGCTTTCACCGAAGCTCGGATTCAAGGTGTCGGGCGAGTATCTGGCCGGCGACGACTGGCGCTACGCCGACCGGGGCGACACTCTCCGGCCGAAGGCGACCGGTGGCAAAGATCGGTGTACGTCGACGGCCATCGGCTGCCGCGATTTCGATATCCGGCGGTGGGGCGGTGAGGCCCGGGTCGACTTCAAGCCCAACGACAACACGGAGTGGATCACCAGCTACGGTCGGACCGAGGCCGGCAGTCTGATCGAGCTGACCGGGATTGGCGCCGGTCAGGCCCGGAATTGGCGATTCCAGCACCTCCAGAGCCGGTTCCGCCACAAAGAGTTCTTTGCCCAGGTCTTCGGCAACTACAGCAACGCCGGCGAGACCTTTCTGCTCCGCGACGGCAACCCGATCCGCGACAACTCGCGAACCCTGGTTGCTCAGGCCCAACACGGTTTCGGGTTGGGTGCGAAGCAGACCTTCATCTACGGCGTCGACTACATCTACACCGACGCCCGGACCAGCGGCACGATCAACGGGTCGAACGAGGGCGACGACACCATCAAGGAAGTCGGGGCGTATATCCACAGCGTGACGAAGCTGAGCCCGACATTCGACATCGTCTCAGCGCTCCGGGTCGACAAACACAGCCGGCTCGAATCCGCCGAGTTTTCGCCCCGGCTCGCGTTGGTCATGAAGCCGAATGAGGACGTCAACCTCCGCTTGACCTACAACCGCGCCTTCTCGACGCCCAGCAACAACAGCCTGTTCCTCGACATTGCGGCCGGCCGGGCCGGCCCTTATACCGTCCGCGCCCTGGGGGTGCCGAAGTCCGGGTTTCATTTTCGGGCCAACGGGGGCTGCGCCGGCGGAATCGACAACCTGTGCATGCGGGCGATTCCGGTCCCGGGGGCGCCAACCACGTTGCTCCCGGCGCGGGCCACGGCCCTATGGCAGCTAGCGGTCGGGTTGGTTTCGGCCAATCCGCTGGTTCCCGCCCTCCTGAAGCAGTTGCTGGCGGCCATCCCGGCCCCGACGACGCAGGTCAACACTCAGTTGCGGCTCCTCAACGCCACGACCGGACAGTTCACCGCGATTCAGCCCAACCAAGTAACCGATATCGGCGCCCTCCGGCCGAGTATTTCCAACACCCTCGAATTCGGGTACAAGGGCAATGTCAGCGGCAAGGCGAGGATTTCGGTTGACGTCTACTATGAGCGGCGCGAGAACTTCGTTGGCCCGCTGATCGTCGAGACCCCGAATGTGTTCCTGGACGGCGCCTCGTTGGCGGCCTACCTCACGGCGGCCTTTACTCCCGCGATTGGCGCAGCGGGGGCGGCCCAGGCGGTGGGTGCGTTGGCCCCAGCCCTGGCCGGAATCCCACTTGGCACCGTGGTGCCGAATGACGGTGGGTCGCTGGTGGGTCGTCCTGACATTTTCCTGACCTACCGAAACTTCGGGTCGGTCGATCTTTACGGGAGCGACATGGCCTTCGACTACATCGCCAACGACCGGTGGTCGTTTGCGGCGACCTACTCACTGGTCAACAAGGACTACTTCACCGCGGCTGAAGTGAACGGCCCGACGAACATTGCACTCAACGGCTCCAAGAGCCGGGGGTCGGCCACGGTCCGGGTTCGGAACGACCCGCAGGGGTGGGCCAGTGAGGCGCGGGTCCGGTACGTCAAGGGGTTCCCAGTCAACTCCGGTGTTTACGTCAGCCCGCAGAACTCCGACGGCAGCTTCATCCCGACCGATTCCTACGGTGTGGTCGACATCCAGGGGAGCTATCGGCCCAAGTTCGGGGCTCGGAACATGATCATGTCGGTCAGCGTCAACAATGTGTTCGACAAGGGCTATGCCACCTTCGTCGGGGTGCCGAAGATCGGGCGCCTGATCATGTCGAAGGTGTCGTACACGTTCTGAGCGAGGGCCTGGGAACCACCGAATGCTGAAAAGCCTGATCGAGCGGCACCCGTGGATTTTCTACGTGGTGCCGTTCGCGGCGTTTATGGCCATGCTGGTCATCGGCCCCGCGTTGCCGGTGCCGCCCCGGGTCGAAGCCATCATCCGAGTGGCGGTGTTGATTGCGGTGATCGTGCTGGTGGCCCGACCGGTCCTGCACGTTTCGGTTGACCCAGCCACTCGGCGCGATTGGGCTCGGGGTTTTGGTCTTCGTGCTCTGGATCCTGCCTGACCTGCTGATGCCCGGCTACCGCGATTCGTTCTTGCTTCAGAACGGCCTCACCGGGCGGGTCGAAAGCTCGATTCCGGTCGAGGCGCGGACCGAGAGCTTAGGCGACCTGATCTGGTGTCACGCGGTGACGAATCGGTGTTTGTCGGTGTGGGTGGTGGGGATGGGGGAGTGGAGGTAGTTGGTGAGTTTTCGCCACTCGGCACTCGGCACTCGGCTTAGGTTTCGGGGGTGAGGGTGTCGGGGGGGGCGCTGTCGGGGGCGACGAAGATCCGGCGGACGCTCTTCCAGTAGGTTGATTTGGCCCTGGAGATGTCGCTCTCGATGACGCCCTTCCGCCGGTTGGCGGCGTGCACGTACTTGCCTTCACCGACGTAGATCCCGACGTGGGTGACCTTCCGGCCTTTCCCGAACATCAAGAGGTCGCCGGGGAGGAGTTGGGCGGTGTCCTTGGGGACGTCAATTCCGGTGTTGGCTTGCTGGGCGGCGGTGCGGGGGAGGTCCCGGCCGAACAGACCGGCGATCCACTGGACCAAGGCGCTGCAGTCGAAGGCCTGGCCGGGTTCCTTCGCGCCGAACCGGTAGCGAAGGCCGATTTGCTGGCGGGTCAAGGTCACCAACGAATCGCGCCCTTCCAGAATCGTTCGGCTGAGGGCCTCGAACGGTTTGGGCTGGGATTGAGCCACGGCCATCGATCGCGTCGAACCGACGAGACAGAAAGCCAGCAAGGCGAGGCGTGGGGACCGGATCATCACCCAGAATATTTAGCGCCCCGACCGTCCCAAGTCCACCGTAGAAAATCCGAAGAGCGGACTTTCGGTCGGTCAGGGTCGGTGGTATAATCAGCGACGTCGCTACGTCGGGACGAATCCCAATCAATTTCGAGAACCCGGATGCTCAAGACCACTCCGTTCCACCAACGGACGGCGCCGCTGATGCTCGGACAGGCGTGGCGGCGCTGGGCCGGGCACACGGTGGCGAGTTCGTATGATCTGCTCCACGACCGGGAGTATGCGGCCGTTCGGAGCGCCGCGGCGCTCTTCGACGTCTCCCCGCTCCACAAATATCTGATTACCGGCCCCGACGCCGGCCGCCTGCTCGACCGGATGGTGACTCGCGACGTGGCGAAGTGCAAAGTGGGGCAGGTGCTCTACACCCCCTGGTGCGACGGCCATGGCAAGGTGATCGATGACGGCACGATCAGTCGTCTCGCCGACACCACCTATCGCCTGACCGCGGCCGAGCCGAGTCTCCGGTGGATCGATCAGAACGCCTTCGGGCTGAACGTCGCCGTCGAAGAGGTGTCCGATGCGCTCGGCGCGTTGGCGCTGCAGGGGCCGTTGTCGCGAACGATTCTCAATCAAGTGGCCGAACACTCGCTGGACGGCCTCAAATATTTCCGGGTGATGTCGACTCGGATTGCGGGGGTCCCGGTCGATATTTCCCGAACCGGCTACACCGGCGACTTGGGCTACGAGCTCTGGATCCCGGCATCCGACGCGGTCAAAGTGTGGGACCGTCTCATGGAGGTCGGGTTCGACTACGGCATCGTGCCCGCCGGGATCTACGCCCTGGATCTCGTCCGGATCGAGGCGGGCTTGGTAATGGCCGATGTAGACTACCACTCGTCGCACCGGGCCCTCATCGAGGATCAGAAGTCGTCGCCATACGAACTGTCGTTGGATTGGACCGTCAACCTCGACAAGGGCCCTTTCAATGGGCGGCAGGCCTTAATTGCCGAGCGCCGGCGCGGGCCGGCCTGGCGTTTCGTCGGGATTGAAGTCGACTGGGAATCGCTCGAAGGGCTGTATGCGTTCCACGGCCTGCCGCCGGCGTTGCCGAGCGTGGCTTGGCGCACGAGCACTCCGGTCTATCGGGATGACCAGCAGATTGGGTACGCCTCGAGCGGGTGCTGGTCGCCGTTGCTGAAGAAGTATCTCGCGTTGGCCCACATCAAGTCACCCCATTTTGCACCGGATACCCGGGTCGAAATGGAAGTGACGGTTGAACATCACCGCCGTCGGGCCGCCGCCTGGGTCAGAAAGCTTCCGTTCTTTGACCCGGAAAGGAAGAAGACATGACCGCGCCCTATGATGCCATCATCATCGGCGGCGGCCACAACGGTTTGGTGGCGGCCGCGTATCTGGCCCGGGCCGGCAAGCGAACCGTGGTGCTGGAGCGCCGCCATCTGATCGGCGGAGCCGCGGTGAGCGAGCAGGTGTTCCCGGGCTTTACCTTTTCGGTCTTTTCCTACGTCGTGAGCCTGCTCCGGCCGGAGATCATTCGAGATCTCGAACTCCCGAAGTACGGGCTGCACATCCTGCCGTTGGAGAGCACCGTTACTCCGATGCACAACGGCGATTACCTGGCCGGCTGGGGCGATCCCGACCAGACCAGACGGGAGGTCTACCGGCATTCGCCGAAGGACGCCGAGGCGATGGTGGAGTTCGGCCGGCTGATGCATCACATGGCGATGGCCGTCAAGCCGATCTTGAGCATGATTCCACCCGATCCGACCTCGATGGCGCCGAGCGACTTGGCCGGGATGCTCAAATTGGGTGGCCACATGCGCTCGCTTGGGCCGGAGCGATTTCATGCGCTCTACAAGCTGATGACCATGAGTTCGGCCGATTATCTCGACGAGTGGTACGAGTTCGAAACGCTGAAAGCCACCAAATCGGCCAGCGGCATCATCGGCACTTTTCTCGGGCCCCGCTCCCCGGGCTCGGCCTATGTCCTCTTGCACCACTACATGGGCGAAATCGACGGCGCATTCAGGGCGTGGGGCTTTGCCAAGGGCGGAACCGGCGGCATCAGTAATTCGATCGGTCGGGCGGCCGAGGCCCTCGGGGCGACGATCCGGACCAACGCCGCGGTCCAGCAGGTGCTGGTCCGGGGCGGTAATGCCGTCGGTGTCGTGCTCGACACCGGCGAGGAAATCAAAGCCCCGATCGTGGTGTCGGGCCTCGACCCGAGGCGGACCTTTCTTGATTTGGTCGAGTCAAAAGAGCTGCCGGACGATCTGCTCGAGACGGTGCGCCGGTTCAAGTTCCGGGGATCGTCGGGCAAGGTGAATCTGGCGCTCTCGGAGCTGCCGAACTTTATCTGCATGCCGGGTATCGGGCCGCAGCACCGGGGGGCGTTCTCGATCAGTCCCGACATGGACTACTTGGAGCGAGCGTACGACGATGCCAAGTACGGAGAGTTTTCGAAGAATCCCTATATGGACGTCGTGATTCCCTCGATGATCGACCCGAGCATGGCGCCTCCCGGAAAGCACGTGATGAGTGTGTTCGTCCAGTACGCCCCTTACAACCTGAACGGCGGCTGGACCGACGACAAGCGGGAGGCCTTCGGTGATGCCGTGGTCAACACCATCAATCGGTTTGCCCCGAACTTCAAGTCGTCGATTCTTCATCGCCAGGTTTTGACTCCGCTCGACATCGAGCGGATGACCGGCCTTTCGGAAGGCAACATTTTCCAGGGAGAACTCGCGCTGCAGCAACTGTTTTTCCTCCGGCCGGCGGCCTCGTGGGCCAAGTACCGCACCCCGATCCGCGGGTACTACCAATGTGGTGCCGGTACCCATCCCGGTGGCGGGATCATGGGGGCGTCCGGCCGGTTGGCGGCGCAGAAGATCTTGGCGGACCAATGAAACAGGTCGATACGGTCGTGATCGGGGCCGGCGCCAGCGGATTGGTCGCGGCGGTGGCGTTGGCCCGCGGGGGGTCGCGGGTCGTGGTGGTCGAGCGAAGCTCGCTGATCGGAGGCGCCTTCCGGGAGATCGAGTTTGCCCCCGGGTTCAAGGCCGCCCCGCTGGCCGGCGATCTCGGCTGGATTCCGCCGGAGGTGGCTCGGGGCCTGGGCATCACGCTCGCTGCCCCGGCCGGCCCCGCGGTCTCGGTGGCGTCGGCCGACGGAAACGGCGGCTGGCTCGAGCTCCGGGCGGATCTGGCGGGCACCGCCGCGGGGATTCGGAAGTACTCTCCCAAGGATGCCGACAAATGGCCGGCGTTCGCCGCCCGGGTTCACAAGATCAGCGGGTTTCTCGGGGCGCTCTACGTCGCGCCGCCGCCCCGGATCGACGCCGACAGCCTGGGTGAGTTTCTGGAGTTACTGAAGCTCGGCCGGAAGCTGAAAGGCCTCGGCAACGCCGAGATGATCGAAGTGCTCCGGACGATTCCGATGTCGGTGGCCGAGCTGCTCGATGATTGGTTCGAGTCGGACGTGCTCAAAGGCGCGGTGGCGGCCGATGCGATCACCGACATTTGCCGGGGACCGATGGGCGGGGGCACTGCGTTCAACCTGTTGCACCATCACGTCGGTCTCGCGCCCGGGGCCATTCGGGGCCGGCCGCTCCCGGCCGAGGGAGGCGCCGGGCTGGTGAAGCAACTGGCCGACCTGGCGCGGGCCGTCGGGGTCGAGATCAAGACCGGCGTGGGGGTCAGGCAGGTCGTGGTCTCCAATGATCGGGTGTCCGGCGTGCTGCTCGACTCCGGCGACCCGATTGAATGTCGGGACGTGGTGTCGAGCCTCGATCCGTACCAGTCGCTGCTTGGGCTGGTGGATCCGGTTCACCTGGATCCGGACATCATTCGGGCGGTTCGGAACATCAGGTTCCGAGGGGTGGTCAGCAAAGTGATGGTGGCGTTGGACGGTCTGCCGCCGCTTCCCGGGGGGGCTGCTTCGGTCGGCGCGATTTCGATTTCGCCGTCGATCCGGTATCTCGAGCGAGCCTTCGACGCGACGAAGTACGGACAACGGTCGGAGGCTCCGTACGTGGAGGTCCGGTTTCCCTCGATGGGCCGGCCGGACCTGGCCCCGGGCGGCAAGCATGTGGCGGTCCTGCATGTCCAGTACACGCCCTACCAACTACGAACCGGAGGCTGGGGACCGGCCGAGCGGGCGGCGTTAGGCGATCTCGCGGTGGCCACGGTCGATCAGGCCTTGCCGGGGTTTGCGGCGCGGGTGCTCCACCGGACCGTCCTCGCCCCGCCCGACATCGAGGCGGAGTTCGGACTCCGTGAGGGCGGCATCAATCAAGGTGAGATGACGTTGGACCAGATTCTTTTCATGCGGCCGATTGCCGGATGGTCCCGATACGCCACTCCGGTGCCGGGGTTGTTCCTGTGCGGATCCGGCACTCACCCGGGCGGCGGCGTGACCGGCGCCTCCGGATGGCTGGCGGCCCAGGCGGTGCTCAAAGCGAGGAAATAGCGATGACGACCTTTCAACGCACGGTGGAGAGTTTTCAGCAGGGAACCTTGACGATGCCGGCCGAGCAGTATGTGTCGCCGGCGGTCTTTGCCGAAGAAGTCGATCGGATCGGCCACAAGGAATGGCACTGCGTCGGCCGAACCGAGCGGATCGCCAAGCCGGGCGATTTCTTCCTCCGGACTCTGGCCGGCGAGCCGCTGATCATTCTCCGCGACCGGCACGGCCAAGCGCGGGCCCATTTCAACGTCTGCCGGCATCGCGGGACCCAGATCTGTGAGAAAGAGTCGGGGCACTTTTCCGAGACGATCCAGTGTCCCTACCATGCCTGGACCTACTCGACCGACGGCCGGTTGATCGGGGCGCCCCACATGCAGGACACGGTTGGCTTTGCCAAGGCCGACTATGGCCTCCATCAAGCCCGGGTGGCGGAATGGGAGGGCTTTGTCTTCGTGAATCTCGACCCGAACGCGGCCCCGTTCGAGGAAGTGTTTGCCCCGATGATCGGCCGGTTGGCCCGGTTCGGCTTGGCTAACCTCACGATCGGGCGGCGAGTGTCGTACGACATCAATTCGAACTGGAAGCTGGTGTTCCAGAACTACAGTGAGTGCCTTCATTGCCCGACGATTCATCCCGAGCTCAACTGCAAGCTCCCCTACACCAGCGGGGCGAACGACCTCGTGGAAGGCCGCTATCTCGGCGGCTACATGGAGCTGACCGAGGGGAACGACAGCGTCACGATGTCCGGCAGACCGTGCGCCAGGCCGATTGCGGACCTCTCGGTGGCCGATCGCCGGCGAGCGTACTACTACACGCTGATGCCGAACCTGATGCTGAGCATCCATTCCGACTACGTCAACTACTACATGATGTGGCCGGTCTCAGCGGAGCGGTGCACCGTGGAGAGCGAGTGGCTGTTCCACCCCGACGCCTTCGGTGATCCGGCGTTCAATCCGGAGGATGCGGTCGCGATGTGGGATATCACGAACCGGCAGGACTGGCACATTACCGAGCAAAGTCTGATCGGCATCAAATCCCGCCGGTATCAGCCGGGCCCATTCTCGGCCCGGGAGAGTATTCCGGCCGCTTGGGACCGCGCCTACCTCGCGATGATGGGCCGCTGACCGCCTAGCGGGCCAACGCGGCTCGAGCTCTCGCGCCGCGGTGGTCGAGCGGGTCAGGTCGGTCTTGGGGTCGCCCACCAGTTCTTCGAGTCGGATTCTGGCGGAGTCGACGTCTTCGATGGCGGCGCCTCGGTTCCTCCCGAGGGTTCCCACTAGGTCCAGGAGCACCGTCCGTTCGATCTCAGTCCACTGCTCCCAATAACCATCGGGCACCTCGCGGACCAGGGCGGCTCCCTCTTTCAGCCGCTTCAGGGTGTCGTCGGCGTCGGCCAGATCGGCGGCGGCACAGATGGCGGTGGCCACCACGGGCTCCAACTGGGCCGTCGCTCGGGCCGAAGTGGACCGGGCGGTTCAAGCCGGCGGAAGGCTTGGCCGTGGACTTCATCGCCCGCCGGGTTCCGGACGAGGAGGCGTTCTACGCCAAGCTCACCCAGACGGTTTGGGATTTGACGACCGAGATGTTTTCGAGCCAGGTGGTGACGCCCGGTACGATCCGGACCAGCGACCTGGTGTGGTGGTGGCGGCAGCGGGTCAATGATCTGGGGCTCGGGACCTGGTTCCAGCCGTCGGTCGGGGTTCAACGACGGGGGAAAACCGCCAGTGAGTTAGGCGACGACCCGATCATCGAGCGGGGCGACGTGCTCTGGTGTGATGTCGGGATTACGGCCCTCCGTCTCAACACCGACACTCAGCACAACGGCTACGTGTCCCGGACCGGCGAAACCGATGTGCCGGCCGGGCTCAAGAAAGCGCTTGCCAACGCCAACCGGCTCCAAGACATCCTGCTTCAGGAAACGAAGCCCGGCCGGACTGGGAATGCGGTCTTAGCCACGGTGCTAGGGCAGATGAAAGCGGAGGCTTTGGACGGCACCATGTACCCCCCCGATTGGGATGCACAATCACGGCGCCGGACCACTGATCGGGCTGTGGGACTACCAAGAAGGCGTGCCGGGCCGGGGCGACCACACGATCATTCCAGGGATGTGGTTTTCCGCGGAACTTCAGGTGACGACCCCGGTGCCGGAATGGGGCGGCCAACCGGTCCGGATTGCCCAAGAAGAAGACTTCATCCTGGGCGCCGATGGAGCCCGGCGCTGGGCGTTCCAGCACCAGGACAAGTTCCACCTGGTTCGGTGAACGCGCGGCAGCGTCAAGGCTGCCGGAGGTCTCGCACGTTGTCCTTGGGGTCGCGGTCGATCAGTTTGTTGTACGGATCGACCCCGGCCTTCTTGGGCTGGGCGTCGACCACCACGGTAATCGTGGTGTCCCGGCTCCGAATCCAGTGTTTCGCAAGGTAGAGCGGCTTGCCGAGTTTGTTGCCCGCCTCCTTCTCACCGAACACCCCGATGTCCACCAGATCAGCCATTGGGATCTCGGTTTGGCGGCCGAGGCTGTCGGCGCGGAACTTGAGCGACCGAATTTTGATCGCCACGTCGAACTTGCCGTCCGGCCGCGTCGTAACGACGGCGTCCTCGGCCTTGTCGTCCCAGAGCGTGATGGTGCGGAAGAAGTCCTCGATGGCGTACTTCACCGAGTCCGGGGTTTCAGCGTCGAGATAGCCGAGGAACTCCCGGCTTGTGGTGAACGGCGGCTTTTGGAACGCCTTGTCTTTGAGGAAGGCCGAGAGCGCGCGGTTCATGGCCGGCTCGCCGATCAGGTCGCGAAGGGCGTAGAGGGCGAGTGACCCTTTGTTGTAGTGGATGTACCCCTGGTTTTCCACCAGCATCAGCGGCAGTTCCTTCTTGCTCTCCGTGCCCCGTCCGCCGAGATATTGATCCAGCTCGTGGGCCAGGAATTTCTGGAGGTTGGTCCGCCCAAACTCTTTTTCCATCGCGGTCAGGGCGGAGTAGTTGGCCAGGCCTTCGGAAAACAGAGTCGAGCCCTGCACGTTGGCGCCGATCACTTGGTGGGCCCACCACTGGTGACCCACCTCGTGAGCCGTCACGTAGTACGGCATGTCGAGGTCCCCGTCGCCCGATCCGGTTCGGAGAATGAACCCGATGCTTTCCGAGTAGGGAACCGTGTTCGGAAACGCTTGCGCGAATCCGGCGTACCGTGGAAACTCGAGGATCCGGACCTGCTTGAACTGGTAGGGGCTGAAGTTGGCCGAGAAGTATTCGAGGGAGGCCTTCATCGAGGCCATCATCCGGTCGAGGTTGTACTCGTGGCCCTTGTGGTAGTAGATCTCGAGCTTGATGCCGTTCCACTCGTCCCGCATCACTTCGTAGCGGGCGGACAGGAAGGCGAAGAACGCCAGCATCGGTTCGTTGGCCTGGTACTCGAACACCCGGCGGCCGTTCTCGTGGTACTCGCGGACCAGGTAGCCCGGCGCGATGGCAATCTGGTCGGGCGCCGTGCTGACGGTGGCCTTGAACGAGATCCAATCGGCGTTCGATCCGAAGTAGGTCAACGCCCGCGCCGCCTCGTCGTCGAGCGAGGGCATTCGGGCTTTCGGGGCGAGCTTTTCCTTCCGCCGGTTGTCATCCGAGGCGATTTCGCCCCCTTCTTGATACCCCAGCACCGGGAAATACTCGTAGTTGACGAACGATCCGTTTGCCACGATTGCGGTGTTGGGCCCGTTCTCCGGAAATCCCCGCTCTTCGAGCCGCGCGCGGTACCGAAGCACGACCGTATCGTTCGGGGCCAACGGCGCGGCCAGCCGATAAATGTTGGTGCCGAGGAGGCTGTCGTTCACCACCACCTCGCCGGACCGATTCCAGGCCAAGGTGTCGATTCGGAGTTCTCGGCGGCTCGTGGTGATGAGCAACGAATCGATCGGCCGGGAGTGGTTGTTGACGTAGGTGAACGTGGCGCCGATCGTGAAGGCCCGCCGCTCGGGCTCCAGGTCAGTTCGAACCACCGCATCGATCATGCGAGGCTGCGGTAGCGTGGCGAGCGGCTTGTAGGTTCGTTCGTACTGGGCCTGGAGCTTGCGATTGGCCTTCGAGCTTCGATAGTCGTTGAGCACGTTGGTGTTGTAGAAGATCGTCCCGCCGGCGGCGAACGCTACGGTCAGGCTGGCTCCCGCCACGCCGCGAACCGGGCCCGCCCACCGACTCTTGGCCAGTCGGCTCCGAACCGACCACCCCGATTCCGTGCCCCGGACCCAGAAGAGATACGCCACGACGCCGAGCAACCCGGCGACCCCAGTCCAGTAGAATGCGTTGAGGACCAGATTCGGAACGAAGGGCCCGAAGCCGTTCATGTCCGAATACGTGAGCGGTGCCGCCGCTGCGTACTGGAATAGCTGATGCTCGAGACCGATTGGGCCCGAGGCCACTCGGAGGACATACACCAGGATCATCACCACATGGCCGACATACTTGTGGTTGACCAAGGCATGCACCGCCGTGGCGAGGATGGTGAGCTGGACCAACGACGGGAAGGTCGTCCCGAAGAAGTACTTGAGGTAGAGGCCGACCTCGAAGTTGTAGTAGCCCTTGCTGGCCTGGATCACCATCCCGGTGACCATCAGCATCACGAGCAACAAGGCTTCGACCATGACAAGACCGCCGAGTTTCCCGAGCAGCGACACGCTGGTTCGGGTGGGCAGGGCATCGACGATCTGGTCGCTCTGGAGTTGCCGCTCGCGCCAGGCCGCCTCACCGGTGTAGATCGTGATCAAGATGATGAAAAACAGGAAGAACTGGCCCTCCAACACCTCGGCCATCGTGTAGGTGACCGGCCAGACTTTCGAGCCGTAGAGGGTGTCGACGAACACCGCGGTCATGCCGAGGTTGATGATCCCGATTGCCACGATCGCGACGAAGGGCACCTGCCGGACGATGGTCCAGAACGAGAGCCGCACGCTCGACACCACTTGGGTCCACCAGGCGCCGAAACCGAACCGCTGGGTCGGGGTCACGGCCCCGACGGCCGGCGCGGGTGGGGCGGCAACCTCGGCCTTTCGCTTCCGGCCGAGCGTGGGGGGCGCGCTCCGGAACCGGAATAGGGAGTAGGTCAGCGCCACCAGGCCGAGTGCCACGACCGACCAGGCGAGTCGGTTGCCCAAGAGCAGGCCGCCGAGAGGAATGAGCTGGGTGTTTTTCTCGACCACCGTCCAGTATTGGGTGAGCAGGCTGAAAGCCTGAAGCCCGAGCGGGTCGAGCAGGGCCGCCAGGGCTTTGTTGTCGAGGTCGGTCGTGAGCCGGCCGGCGATCGACCAGGCCACCAGTAGTACCATGCCTTGGGTGTAGATCGCGAACAGACTTCGGGTCAGGGCGCCGACGGCAAAGAAGATGGCAGAGAGAACCAGGACCGACGGGATGATCAACACGGCGAACGGCGCCAGGTACGCCATCAAGTTCACGGGCAACATCTTGGTCTTGTCGACCCAGGGCATCAGCGAACCGATCAGGAGCCCGAGCGGGATCCCGACGTGCACGAACACCATGATCAAGAACGATCCGAAAAATCGGCCGCCGAGGTAGGCGAAACGGGTAATCGGGGTCGTGAACAGCAACTCATGGGTGCGATACTGGTAGTCGCGGAGCACCGTGCTGCCGACCAGGCCCGTGGTGATCACTTGTCCGATAGCCACCAGGATCAGCATGGCCTGGGCAATGACCCAGGGGGCGTTCCGCATCACCTGTCCGGACCCGCCGCTGATCGTGATGACGTCGGAGGCCGACAAGGAGAAGGCCAGAAGGAAGTAGATCGCGACATACAGATAGGTGACCGGCCGGGTCAGGTGATATCGGACCTCGAACTGAAACATGGTTCCAAACATGGCTCAGGCCGCCTGGCGGGCGGCCAGGCCCAGGTGATGGAAGTACGCGTCTTCGAGGTCGGGTTCCATCGGTTCGAACCCGGCGGGGGCGGTGTCGCTGTAGACGTGAACCACGGGTACGCCCGCCAGCATCTGGGTGGAGATGACGTGGTGGCTGGCCTGAACGCCGGCCAGCTCGCTCTTGGCGATTTCCCGGCGCCAGAGTTTGCCCCGAAGGCCCGCCACGATTTCGCGAGGGTCGCCCGCCAGGACCACTTGGCCTTTGTTGATGATGGCCATCGCGTGGCAGAGTTCCCGGACGTCTTCGACGATGTGAGTCGAGAGGATGACGACGATGTCTTGGCCGATTTCGGCGAGGAGGTTCAAGAACCGGTGGCGCTCGGTCGGGTCGAGGCCGGCGGTCGGTTCGTCGACAATGAGGAGCTTCGGGCTCCCGGCCAACGCGATCGCGATGCCGAGCCGCTGTTTCATGCCGCCGGAGAAGGTCCCGACATGCTTCTTCCGGGCGTCGGAGAGATTGGTCTGCTGCAGCAGGTGGGTAACCAGGTCTTTCCGCTGGCGGCCGTCGGTGACCCCCTTCATGGTCGCGAAGTGATCGAGCGTCAACTCGGCCGAAAGGTTGGGATAGAGACCGAACTCCTGGGGCAGGTAGCCGAGCACTTTCCGGAGTTCGTCCGGTTGGGCCAACCCGTCCAGGGTTCCGAACCGGATCGACCCGCTGTCGGGCGGTTGCAGGGTGGCGATGGTCCGCATCAGGGTCGACTTGCCGGCGCCGTTGGGGCCCAGCAGGCCGAACATCCCGGTGCCGATGGTGAGGCTCACACCGCCAAGGGCCCGAACGCCGTTCGGGTAGGTCTTCGAGAGGTTGTCGATGATCAGCTGCACCAGTCGCTCCGCACGAGGAAGGTGGATTCAAGCCCCGGTAATGTCGTGCCGATACTGGAGGATTGGAAGGATCCCCCTCATGTCGCCCTCTGCTTCCGCCGTGTGGCCTGTCGACGTCCTCCGGCGAAGCTCGGATCAGATCCGGCGGGCCGCTCAGATACTCGCGGACATTACCGACGAGTCCGCCGAGGATCGGGCCGAGCGGTTTGCGGTGCTGTTTCCGGGGCAGGTGCCGCTCGACATCGAGGAGATGAATGCCCACCGCCAGGTCACGCTCCTCACGGCCCAGCGGGCTTTTTCGGCGGGTCTTCGGCTCGGTCAGGACGAAGATCGTCTCTAGCCCCCTCTACCGTCTCCTCCTATATCACCTTATTCTAGGGTGCAACACCCCTTCGATGACGAGGTTGATGTGGCAGACGAGCCAGAATACCTGCAACGACTTAGAAAGAGCCGTGAAGAGCGCGAGGCCCGCCGTGCGGGTCCCGCCAGGGTCGCCGTTGCCGGACCCGTGCTTTCCACCCAGGAGCAGGAGGCGGTCCGCTGGGCCAAAGCGGCCGCCAAGGGCACCGAGCTCCGGTCGGTCCGGAACCTCAATGGGGCCCGGTTTGCGGCCATCCTCAGGCTCCAGGGGGCAAGCGGAGTGAAGTTCGTGTCCCTGGAAGGCTTTGCGAACCGGGAGGCCCTCGTTGAGCGGGTCAAGCCGGGGGCCACGGTCGGCGAAGAGGTCTTGGGTGCCTACGAGGTTAAAGGTGGCCGGCCGGTCGAGGTCACCCTGGACGAGGCCAATCAGGTGGTGCTCAAGATGGGCGCTCCCCGGCCCGGCGCGAACCCGATGACCCCGGCCCAAATGATCCGGAAAGCTGAGGCCGAAGCGGTTGAGCGGGAAAAGAACCGGCCGAAGGACCGGGACAAGGGCGGCCGCCGCTAGCCCAGGCCAGCCGGTCATTCGAACCAAACGGGGGCGCCTCGGCGCCCTCGTGCTATTTCACCAGACCCCTCATATTCGGTCCATGATTGGCCCCCCGGTTCCGGCCCGTGCCCGTCCAGTGATTTGGCGGTGATCGTCGTCATTGGGGCCGGTGCCGCCGGCTTCATGGCGGCCATCCAGGCCGCCCGGACCGGCCAGCCGGTCACCCTGTTGGAACGGACCGCCGACGGCGCCCGGAAGGTCCTGATCAGCGGGGGCGGTCGCTGTAACATCCTCCCGTCGGAACTCGACGAGCGTCGTTTCGTCACCGACTCCTCGCGCCATACCATGGCCAAGATTCTCCGATCCTGGCCGGTGGCGGCGCAGCGGGATTTCTTTGAACAGTCGTTAGGGGTACCGCTAGCGCTGGAGCCGGCCACCGGCAAGCTCTTTCCGGTCTCCAATAAGGCCCGGGAGGTTCGGGATGCCCTGCTGTTCGCGACCCGCCAAGCGGGAACCAGGGTTCGGTTCGGAGCCACGGTAACTGCCGTAACGCCCGCCGCCGGAGGCTGGCAGGTGGGACTCGGTGATGGCTCCTTGGAGCGAGCCGACCGGATCATTCTGGCTACCGGGGGCCTGAGCGTGCCAGCCACCGGCAGCGACGGTTTTGGGTTGTCCGTCGCCCGCCAGCTGGGCCACACCATCCATCAGACCTACCCGGCGCTCACGCCGCTGGTGGCAGACCCGGCGGTCCACGCGGGTCTCGCGGGCGTTTCCCTCGAGGTGACCCTCCGAGGCCGGGACGACCAGGGGCGGGATCTCGCGACGACGGGCGGCTTCCTGTTTACCCACCGGGGGTACAGCGGGCCGACGGCGCTCGATCTTTCCCATTTGGCGGTCCGGTCGCGACTCGCCGGCGGGCCCCGGGCAGAAATCCGGGCTCAATGGACCCGGCATGACCGGGAAACGTGGGAGGGCATGCTTCGGAGCCAGGGTCGTCAGTCGGTGGCCACCGTCGTCCGTCGCGAGCTGCCCACTCGGCTGGCGGATCGGTTGCTCGAGGAAGCGGGTATCTCCGCCGATCGGACCCTGGCCCAGTTGGGTAAAGACGAGCGCCGGGTGTTGGTTGGGCTGCTGACCGACTACGAGCTGCCGTGGACCGGGGATGAGGGTTACCGGAAGGCCGAAGTGACGGGCGGCGGCCTCGCGTTGTCGGAAGTGAACCCGGAGACCCTCGAAAGCCGACGGTTCCCCGGGCTCTTTTTCTGCGGAGAAATGCTCGACGCGTTCGGCCCGATTGGCGGCTACAACTTTGCCTGGGCCTGGGCCACCGGACGAGCCGCAGCGCTCGGCGCCGCGGCGTCCTGACCCTCTTTACTGACTGAGCCCGATCCGAGCCTGGTCGATCACCCGGGCCGCGGCTTCCAGGCGCCCCGCAATCCGGGCCGCCTGTTCCTCGGCCTCTTTCCAGACTCCCTGCTCAATGGCCTCCCGAACGCCGGGCATCGTCTTGACGCCGTAGCCGGTGTAGAAACCGGGGGCATAGATCTGATGACGGTACCAGGATCGCCGGGGTAGGCCTTCAGGGCTGGTGAACGCCTGCTCGACTTGGATCAGGACTCGGTTGGCCGTGGTGCGAGCGGTGCCCGTCAGTTTGAATCCCGCGGCGGCCTGGTCGAACCGATCCGCGGCAAGCCGGAGGGTTCCCATCGCGTTGTCGAGCGGTGCCCAGTTGAGGTGGGGCGCGACGTCCGCTCGGCCGGGCGCTTTCCGAACCAGCCGAGGGTCCTGGATGGCCGCGAAGACTCCTTCGTCCAACTGCCGGTTCCGCTCAATGGCTGCCTCGCGCCGGGCGGCCAGCAAGGCCTTGATCTCGTCGATGTAGGCCTGGTAGGTGTCCGTCATGTTGCCGAACTGGAACGGAAGCAGTTCGGCGCTCGCCAGCCGCATCATGGCCGTCCCCACCGTTTGCGCCAACGCCCGGCCATACACGAAGCTGGTATCACTGAAGCGCATGAAGTGTTCGACATTGTCGTAGATCGAGTGATAGACTCCGTCGCCGCCTTCACCCCCGAAGCCGAGGTTCAGCGAGGCGATACCGGCATGCTGCAGGAACGGCGAGAAATCGGACCCTGAGCCTAACGCCTCGATCCGGAGCTCGGCACGAGACCGGAGCTCGGCCCGGTCAGGCCCGCTCCCGGAGGCCAACCCCGCCAACTGGGCTCGTTTCCAGGCCGACAGTCCGGTTTCGGGGTCGGTGATGTCCCGGGCGACGTCGTTGATGAACCGTTCCAGCGAGTGCGAGCCGGCCATCCCGAGGAAGCCCCGGCCGTTCGAATCGGTGTTGAGGTAGGCGATGGCTTTGTCGGCGAGTTCGGCCCGGTGGGTTTCGACCCATTCGGTGCTGCCGAGCAGCCCTTGTTCCTCGCCGTCCCATGCCGCGTAGATGATGGTGCGGCGCGGTCGCCAGCCCTGTTTGAGCAGCGTGGCCAGCCCGCGCAGCTCCTCCATCTCCGCGATCAGCCCCGACAACGGATCGGAGGCGCCGTTGACCCAGCCGTCCCGGTGGTTGCCCCGAATGATCCACTCATCGGGCCGCTCGGCGCCGGGGATTCGGACAATCACGTTATAGAGGGGGACCCGATTCCAGTTGAAGGCCAGCTTGATCCGGACCCGGGCCGGTCCAGGCGCGCCAGTCTTGTAGGTGATGGGGAGCGCCCCTCGCCACGACGGCGGGACGACGTCGCCGCCGAGGGCCGCCAAGAGCGGTTGGGCATCGCCGTAGGAGATCGGCAGCACCGGGATTTTCGTGATGGTCTCGATCTGATTCAACGGGAGCGGGGTGACACCCGGCACCGAGCCGCGGCCGGGGGTCGACGGATCGCCGGGGTAGAGCGGCATGTCGGCCACGCTGCCCCGCTGCACGCCGTCGGAGGGCCGGTACGGTCCCTTGGGATAGACGTCACCCTGCCCATAGCCATCATCGGCTGGATCGGAGTAGATCAAGGTCCCGATCGCGCCGTGTTCGGCGGCCACTTTGGGCTTGATGCCGCGCCACGAGCCGCCGTACTTGGCAATCACGATGGCGCCTTTGACGGAAATGCCCCGGCGTTCGAGTTCTTCGTAATCGGCGGGCACGCCGTAGTTCACGAAGACGAGCGGGCCGGTGACATCGCCATCGATCGAATAGGCGTTGTAGGTCGGTAGTTGCTCGGCGAGCTGGGCGGACGAGGCGTCGCCCGGCACGATCGGTTCCTTCAGCTTGGCCACGAACCGGGTCGGCGCCACCATCTCGACGATTCGCTCCTTCGGAGTCGGGAAGAGGACCTCGAAGGTTTCGATCTTCGCGTCGAGGCCCCAGCTCGTAAAGAGTTTGACCAGCCACTCGGCGTTGGTCTTGCCATAGGGCGAACCGAGGTGCTGGGGCCGGGCCGCCAGCACTTTGAGATACGACCGGAGGCTGTCGGGGGCCGGGATAGCCTTGAACTTGGCCTCCCACTGTCGCTGGACCCGGCTGCCATCGGCGGAGAAGCCCCGCAGCGGGACGGGGTCCTGGGCCGGTTGCGCGATCAGGATACCGGGAAGGACAAAGATGGCAATGCGGGGCAGCAGGGCCTTCATGAGTAGTTCCTTAGGGGGCAGGGGTCGGACTCAGGCAATTTGGCGGGGCGTACAGTCGCCCGCCACTGGCTGGTTTCGACTCAGCAGGCTTTACCCTTGCCTAGGGGCGAGCCGGGGTGCAACTTTCCGGTATCTACCATCTTAGGGCTGCCCAGTTTGACGACGATCAGCATCACCTTTCCCGCCAAAGACGCCGAGTCCTTCGTGCGCGACGTCAAGAAGGAAGCGGATGCGTATTTCGCATCCCGGAACCTGTCGCCGAAGGCCACCCCGGGGATGGTGATCAAGACCGTTGCCTTACTCACGCTCACCTTCGGCAGCTACGCGGCCATGTTGGTGCTCGATCCGACCTTCTGGCCGATGCTTGGTCTGATGATCCTGATGGGAATCGGGTTTGCGGGGATCGGCTTTGCCGTGACCCACGATGCGCTCCACGGTGCCTACTCCGACCGGCCCAAGGTCAACGCCGCCATCGGCTGGTTGTTCGACTTGCTCGGGGCCAACGGGTACATGTGGAAGATTACCCATAATGTCATTCACCACACCTATACCAACATCGAGGGAATTGACGAGGACCTCACGGTCTCGCCGTTGCTCCGGTTGTCGCCGACATCGCCCTTGCTGCCGATTCACCGGTTTCAGCACTACTACGCGTTTCTTGCCTACGGCTTCTCGACCATTTTCTGGGTGTTTGTAAAGGATTTCAAATATTTCTTCCAGAAGGATCTCGGGCCGTACAAAGACAAGAAGCACCCGACGGGCCAGTGGATCAACCTGTTTCTGACCAAGGCGATCTACTACACCTGGGCCATCGTGGCACCGCTCGTGGTGCTCACAAATGTGACCTGGTGGCAGTTTCTGATCGCCTTCGCGGCCCTGCATTTGGTGGCCGGATTCATCCTCGGGGTGGTGTTTCAGTTGGCCCATGTGGTCGAGGGCATCGAGTATCCGGCCCCGGACCACCATGGCCGGATGGAACACCAGTGGCTTCTACATGAAATGGAGACGACCTCAAACTTCGCCCGGGGCAATGCCGCCCTGACGTGGTATGTCGGTGGTCTCAACTATCAGGTCGAGCACCATCTGTTCCCGAAGGTGTGTAGCGCGCACTATCCGGCGCTCAGCCGGATCGTCGAGTCGGTGGCCCGGCGAAACGGGGTGCCGTATCATGAGCAGCCGACGCTGATGGCGGCGGTCCGGTCTCACTATCGGATGTTGAAACGTCACGGCGCGGAGGCGTGGCGGGCCGGGCACGGCCGAACCGCCCCAATCGCCGCCTAACCCGGACGTGGCGGTCCCCCCGGTCGAGCGGTTCGAATCGAGCACCGGGGTTCGGATTTATCGAGTCTCCTGCCAGGCCTTTCCGACCCTCGTCGTTCACACCTATCTCCTCATTGGCGCCGGTCCGATCACCCTCGTCGATACCGGGAGCGGCTACGGCGATTC
Source organism: Gemmatimonadota bacterium (assembly GCA_009692115.1). Classification (NCBI taxonomy): domain Bacteria; kingdom Pseudomonadati; phylum Gemmatimonadota; species Gemmatimonadota bacterium. Next base: position 84,736 of record SHZU01000006.1, read on the forward strand.
CACTCCCCAGTTGATGGCCGGCCTCGACAGCATCCGGACCGAGTTCGGTGAAGCCGTTTCCGCCCGCGATATCGGCCGGGTCATCATCACCCACGGCCACATGGATCACTTCGGCGGCCTGGCACAGATGGCCGGTCCGATCACCGCCGAAGTGGGGATCCACGACCTCGACAAATGGGTCCTCGAGTCGTATGAGGAACGGGTCGTGGTCGCCACCAAGGGCATGGCGTTCTACTTGGAGCAGGCCGGGGTTCCGGCCGAACGCCGGGTCGGCCTGCTCGAACTCTACAGCTACGGCAAACGCCATGTGAAGAGTGTCGGCGTCGATTTCACGTTGTTCGACGGGCAGGTCTTCGACGGACTCGAGATCATCCACACTCCGGGGCATTGCCCGGGCCAAGTGTGCATTATGATCGGGGACGTTCTGCTGTCAGCAGATCACGTGCTGCCGAGGACCACGCCGCATCAGAACCCCGAGAGCATTACGGCGTGGACCGGCCTGGGCCACTATCTCGAAGCGCTCGTCAAGATCGGCAAGGTGCCGGGGGTGCGGTTGGCGTTAGGTGGGCATGAGACGCCGATGACCGATTTCTATCCGCGGATCGAGGCGATCCGGGTCGATCATGAGCGAAAGCTGGACCGGATCTTCGGGATCTTGAAGGAGCCGGCCGGGCAGACGATCCAGGATCTGACCACACGGATGTATCCGATGCTTGACGGCTGGAACGTCCTGCTGGCGCTGACGGAGGTGGGGGCGCACGTGGAGTATCTCTACCAGCGGGGCTCGCTCCACGTGGCGAACATTGACCAAGTGGAGCGCGAGGTGAACCCGCCGCTTCGCTACGCCGCTCGTTAGGCGACGCCGCTTCGGACAGCCTGAATCATCATCTCGGCGAACAAGTCGACGTCATCGATGGTGGTGAACACGTTCGGGGTGATGCGGAGGCCGCCAAATTCCGGGTGGACAATGGCGACCGTCTGGATCTTGTGCTTGTCGAGCAGCCAGGTGTGCAGCTTGACCGGGTCGACACCGTTGATCCCGACCAGCGCGATGGCTCCGGCATAGGGGGTATCGAGCTGAGTCGGGATCATGACCCGGCTGCTCTCGGCCAGGAGCCGCTTGGCCCACCGATCCCGGAGATACCGCAGCCGCGCAATCTTCCGGTCGGCGCCGATCGACCGGTGAAAGGCCAGCGCCGCGGCGATGGCATTGTGATTCGCCGCCGGGTGGGTGCCGATCTCCTCGTATTTCCGAATATTCTCGTCCATCTCCTTCGGCGCCGCCATCAGCGGCCAAAGCCCCTTCTGCTTGTCCTTTTTGACATAGAGGAAGCCGGTGCCGATCGGTGCCAGCAGCCACTTGTGGAGGCTCGTCCCGTAGTAGTCGCATTTGAGGTCATCGCAGCGGAATGGAAAATGGGCGTAGGCGTGGGCGCCGTCGACGAAGACCTCGATCCCGAGCGGACGGGCCATCTCGACGATTTCCCGGACCGGCATGATCTGGCCGGTCAGGTTGGTGATGTGGGTGACTTCGATGACCCGGGTGCGCGGAGTGATGGCGGCCCGAAACTGATCGACCAGGTACTGTGGTGACGGCGGCGGCACCTTGAAGGCAATCTGCTTGACGACGATTCCATCTCGGCGGACCCGTTGGTCCCAACTGGTGAGCATCCGGCCGTAATTCTGATTAGTGACGATCACTTCGTCGCCCCGCTTGAGATCCAATCCAAAAATCATGATCTCGTTGGCCTCGGAGGCGTTCCGGGTAATGGCGATCTCCTCCGGGTCGCAACCGAAATCTCGGGCCAGATCGCGGCGGACACTTTCGATCCGCGGTTCGAGGACGGACCACATGTGGTTGACCGGGAGTTCGTTGCTGAACCGGAGATCGCGAATCATGGCATCGAGCACGTGGGTCGGGGTCGGGCAGACCCCGCCGTTGTTCAAGTTGACCATGGTGCGGTCGGTGTCGAACGCCCGCTGAATTTCGCCCCAGTAACTCTCGTCCTCGGGGCCGCCGTCGCCCCGGTCGTTAGCCCGGAGCACCTTGCGGAAGGCGTCCGAGCGGAAGGCCGGCATGGCGGCGGACACCCCGACGACTGTGGACACGAAATCCCGGCGACTGGCCATGGTCGGACTCTGGGTGGGAGATGCTGCAATCTCCGCATTCCAGGGGATTCCCGCAAGCGGGCACGCGACTTGCCCCTGCCTCACTCCCATGCGAGCCTCCGAATGGAAGGTCCGAAGCGTCGATCTGCATGCCGTTGTCCCGCCGCGATTTGGGCGGCCGACTGCAGTCCGCTGCATCGGTGGGATCGGGCGGTCACTCTTGCGGGTTGCCCGAACCGGCTTGGGCCTCGGCTTGGTGGCCCTCGCCGGATGCAAGGGCACCGGCACCGCCGGGCTCGACCAGGAACCGCCGAAGCCAGGGTCGGCGTTGGTCTCGGTGGCCGGGCTTCCGAGCGGGGCGCCGGCTGCCCTGGTCCTGTCGGGGCCGGCGGGCTACAGCCGATCGATTACCGAGTCGGGGCCGATCGCCAACCTCCCGCCGGGCACCTACACGTTGGCCGCGGCCGACGTGGTGGTCGACGGCGATGGTTATGCGGTCGCGCCGGTGACGCAAGACGTCGTCGTACGTTCCTCCGCCACCGCGCCGGTGGGCGCCACCTATGCGATCCTAACCGGCCGGTTGCTGTTGTCGATCGATGGCGTGGCCGCCGGAACGGCCGATGTCCTCGTGACGGGCCCCACCGGATTCAGCCGGACCGTGACGGGGGCCGATACCGTGAAGGGTCTCCCGAATGGCACCTATGTGGTCCGGCCGAGGCCGGTCACGTTCGCCGGTGACCGCTACGAGTCACCGGTCGATTCCAGCGCCGTGTTGGTGACACCGGGCACTACGCCTTCGCCGGCCTCGGTGCAATACCAGTTGGCCTCGGGCCGGCTCGACCTGTCCATCACCGGCGTCCCCGCAGGGGCCACCCCGATGATCGCGCTCGACGGCCCGAGCGGGTTCTCGCTTGCGGCCACCGGACCCCAGCTGCTGAAGGGGCTCTTGCCCGGACCCTATTCGCTCCATGGCGCCGTCATCAACAGCGACGGCGACCTCTACGAGGCCGACATCGTTCCCTCGACCGTCCAGGTGACGCCGACGCCCGTCGCGCTGAGTGCGGTCGCCACCTATCAGATCAAGACGGGAGCCCTGACGGTCAATCTGACTGGGCTGCCGAGCGGGGTCCTCGGCAATGTGACCGTGACCGGCCCCGGCGGGTTCTCGGACCAAGTCAACGCTGATCGAACCCTCCGGGGACTGGCCCCTGGTACCTACACCCTCGCGGCCGCTCCGGTCGCCGTCGGTGCGTCGTCATATCAGGGGCAGCCCGTGAGTCAGACCGTTGCGGTCACCGCCGGGAAACAGCCGGTGGTCCGCTCGGTGGCATACTCGTTAGGCGTCGGCAGCCTTCGGGTCACCATCGCGGGGGTCCCGTCTGGCTCGGTGGCCGCGGTGTCGGTGAACGGACCCAACGGATTTTCCCAGAACCTGACCGTCACGACGACGCTGTCCGGGTTGGCCCCCGGCAGCTATGTCATCGGCGCCGCCGGACTAGTGGCGGGCGGCTACACCTATGGGGCCACGCCGGCGAGCCAAGCCGCCGTGGTCTCGATCAATGCCACGACCAACGCGACGGTAACGTACGCAGCCACGACCGGGAGCCTCGCCATTGGGGTCAATGGATTGCGGGGCGGGGCGCCGGCCGCCGTCACGGTGACTGGGCCCGGTAGCTTCAACCAGAGCGTGACCGCCGGCACCACGCTGGCTGGGTTGGTCCCGGGGACCTACACTGTGGCTGCTGCATCAGTCAGTTCCGGAGGCACGACCTACAACCCGTCGCCCACGAGCCAGAGTGCCGTCGTCATGGCCGGCGCGACGGTGACCGCGACGGTGAACTACGCGGGGAACTCGGGCAACTTGGCAGTGACGATCACTGGCCTTCCGGGCGGGGCGTTAGCGGCGCTCACCGTGACCGGGCCCGGCGGATTCAACCAGAGCCTGACCGCCACCAAGACCCTCACCGGCCTGACCGCGGGTTCCTACACCATCGCCGCGACCAATGTGACGTCGGGCGGGATCGTGTACCTAGCCGGTCCGGCCTCGCAATCGGCGTCCGTTACCGTGGGGGGAACGACGCCGGCCACCGTGACCTACACGGCGACCGGCACGCTCACCGTGACGATCACCGGTCTGCCGGGCGGCAATCCGGCCGCCGTGACGGTGACCGGTCCGGGCGGATTCAACCGGGCGCTAACGGCGACTCAGTCCCTGACCGGTTTGACGGCCGGCTCCTACACCATCGCTGCTGCCAACGTCCTGGTTGGCGGTACCACTTACCTCGCCGCCCCGGCCTCGCAGAGTGCCACCGTAACCGCCGGGGCCACCACCACCAAGTCGGTGGCCCACACCGCCACCGGCTCGCTCGCCGTGACCGTAGTCGGTTTGCCGGGCGGAGCGATCGCTGCCATCACCGTGACCGGCCCAGGTGGCTACAACCAGTCCGTTACCGCTACGACCACGTTGACGAGCCTCGCGGCCTGGTCGTACACGATCGCCGCCGGGAACACCTCCTCCGGCGGGACCTCCTATACGCCGGCTCCGACTTCTCAGTCGGCGACCGTGACCGGCGGGGCCACGGCCTCGGCGACCGTCACGTACACCATTGGGGCTCCGGTCCCGCTCAACCTGGTCATCGACGGCATGTATCTCACCCAGGCCGCCGCCAAGTACGACGGATCGACTCCGGTCATTGCCGGACGCGATGCGTACCTCCGGGTGTTCGTCAAGGCGAATCAAGCCAATACCGCAACGCCGACGGTCCGGGTCCGGCTGTATTCAGGCCCCTCACTGATCCAAACCTCGACCGTCATCGCGTCCGCCGCGAGCGTCCCGACCACGATCACGGAAGGAACCTTCTCGAGCTCCTGGAATCTCCTGATCCCGGCCGCGACCGTGCAAGCCAATCTCCGGATCTTGGCCGACGTCGATCCGACCAATGCCGTGGTGGAGTCGAGCGATGCGGACAACACGTTCCCGGTGACCGGGACGCCGTTTGTGCTCGATGTCCGGACGGTCCCGACCTGGAATGTCCGGTTCGTTCCCGTGCTTCAGTCGGTGAACAGCCTCCAAGGCAACGTCACCGTCGGCAACGCCGCCACGTTCTTGGTCGATCCGCTCAAGCTGGTTCCGGTCGCGGCCTACAGCGCCGACGTCCGGGCCGTCTACACGACCAGCGCGCCGGTGCTGCAGTCCGGGAACGGCAACGGAGCGTGGGGGACGATCTTGAGCGAGGTGGCGGCGCTTCGGAGTGCGGACGCGAGCAGCCGGTACTACTACGGTGTCGTCAAGACCAGTTACGGCGGCGGCGTGGCCGGCATTGGATATGTCGGCGGCGGAATCCAGACGGCGTTAGGCTGGGACGCCCTGCCGAGCGGATCTGAGATCATGGCCCACGAACTCGGGCACAACATGGGCCGGTGGCATTCGCCCTGCGGTGGAGCCGGCAGGCCTGATCCGGCCTATCCCTACGCCGGTGGCATCGTCGGAACCTACGGATTGGATTTGACGACCCTGGCCGTCAAGGCGCCGACGACCAACTTCGACTTCATGGGGTACTGCAGCCCGAATTGGGTGAGCGACTATACCTGGTCCGGATTGATCACCTACCGGCAAGCCGGGCCGAACAACGCGCCGCCCGCGCCGTCGAGTGCGGTGAGCGGCCTGCTGGTCTGGGGCCGAATCGGTCCGCTCGGTGTCGTGCTCGAACCGGCCTTCCGAGTAGCGCCGCCGGCCGCGATGCCGGCAGCGGGCTCGAGCGGCTATCGGGTCGAGGGCTTAGCGGCCAACGGCCGGATGCTGTTCTCCCATCCGGTTCAGCTCGAGCATACCATGACGATCAACATGGAGCATGAGGAGCACTTCGTGGCGGTCATCCCGCTCGACCAGGCTCAGGATGACGGGCTGGCCCAACTCCGCTTGGTCACGCCGGCGGGGCCGGTCAACCGGCTCTCGCCCCAGGCCATCGTTCAGGCCGGGGGCCGGCTCTTCCTGCGGAATCCCGGGGCCGCTATCACCTCACCCGCGGCGGCGCAGGCCACGATCACGTGGGATGTGGCGACCTATCCAATGGCGATGGTGCGGGATGCCGCCACCGGCGAGATCCTGTCGTTCGCCCGCGGCGGCGCGACGACGATCTGGACCAAAAGCCGGCAGTTTGACGTGACCTTCACCGACGGCGTTCGGTCGACGGTCCACCGGGTGTCGCTGCCCTAACCGCCGAGTTCGCGGTACCACGCGATGAACGCGACCCCGATGAACTGCTTGGTGAAGAGCGTCCACTCCCCGAGCGAGGCGAGGAACGGCCTAGCCCGCCGCCGCGGCCGCCAGGTGAGCGGTGCAGGAGCCGGTCTGGGCCAGGAACTGGCGGCGGGTGTGGGTGGTCATGTCAGAAGGCTCCGAGGGTCGATCCGAGAATCAGCACGGCCACCAAGGCCACCAGCGGCCCGACGACGCTGACCATGAAGATGTCGAGGTACGACTCGCGATGGGTGAGCCGGCAGATGCCGAGCAGGGTAATGATCGCGCCATTGTGGGGCAGCGAATCGAGGCCCCCTGAGGCGATGGCCGCCACCCGGTGGAGTAACTCCGGACTGATCCCGGCGGCGGTGCCCATTTCGAGGTAGGTCTTGCCTAACATGCCGAGCGCGATGCTCATGCCGCCCGATGCCGAGCCGGTGATGCCGGCCATGACGTTGATGGCGATGGCCTCGGAAATGAGCGGGTTGCCGGGGGTGATCCCGATCAACAAGGCTTTGATGGCGGCGAACGCCGCCAGGGAGGCGATGACTGATCCGTAGCCGACTTCCGAGGCGGTGTTGAAGATTGGGAGCAGGGAGGACATCGTCCCCTGATTGACCGTACTCAACAGGTCCGACCACCGCCGCCAGTGCAGCACGATGGCCGCGACCACGGCCACGCCCAAGGCCACGATCAGTGACCAAATGCCGCGCACGTCGTTCAAGGTCACCCCGCCGTACTTCTTGTCGGCCAAGTACGACACGTCCATGGCCGGGATGACCCACTTCGTGACGGCCAGATTGACGCCGATGACCAGGAGGATCGGGAGCAACGCCATCGCGAGTCCGGGTTCAGGCACCGTCGGACCGGCGTCCTGACCCTCGAGCGGGTGATCGCCGTACCCCTCGGCGGCCAAACCGGCCGACCGGCTCCGGTGGTTGATCCAGAGCATCCCAAAGGCCGCCATGACGAGCGCGGCGAGCATCCCGATGCCCGGCGCCGCAAACGGATCGGTGCCGAAGTACGGCATCGGGATGGCGTTCTGGATCGCCGGGGTTCCCGGGAGTGCGCTCATCGTGAAGGTCGCCGAGCCTAGGATGATGGCACCGGGAATCAGCCGTTTGGGTGCGCCGGCGGCGCGGAACAAAGCCACCGCGACCGGGTAGGCCGCAAACGCAACCACGAACACGGATACCCCGCCGTACGTCAGGATCGCGCAGGAGAGCACGATGGCCAACGGAGCCCGCTTGGCGCCCAATCGGGCCACGATCCACCGGGCAATGGTCGAGGCCGAGCCCGAGTCGCTCATCAGCCGCCCGAAGATGGCGCCGAGCAAGAACAGGGGAAAATACTTGACCAGGAAACCACCGAGGCTGGTCATGAAGACCTGGGTGTAGGTCGCGAGCAGCCGAGGCTCACCGCCGAGCAGCGCGGCGAGCAGCGCCAGGACGGGGGCCAGCACCAGCACGTTGATTCCCCGGTAGGCGAGGTACATCAGCAGCGCCAGCGAAACGAGAATGCCGATGACACCGATCATGGACTGAGAATGTCCCCGGGCCGCGAAAAGAGCAAGAGGGTTCGGGGGCGGCTAAGTTTGCCCCAGGCGAATCCATCCCCGACCCGAATCCTGGACGCGACCGTTGGTACTCTTTTTTGTGACTGCTCTGGCGGCGGTAGACCTGGCCGCTACCCCAGATACCCTCCGGCCCCGGTTGGTCGTCGAGGCCGTTACGACGCCGATCCGGCTTGATGGGGTCCTCGACGACGAGGTCTGGCTCCGCGCCAAACCGGCTACCGGCTTCGTCCAAAGCGAGCCCGCCGAAGGCCAGCCGGCGTCCGAGGCTACGGAGGTCCGGGTGGCGTCCGACGGCCGGACGATCTTCATTGCCGCCTATCTCCACGACCGGGAGCCGGGCCGGTTGATCGTCAACGATATCAAGAAAGATTTCAAGGAAGAGGACCAAGACGATTTCGAAGTGCTCCTCGACACCTTCGGCGACCGGCGGAACGGCTACGTCTTCATCACCAACATCGCGAGCGCCAAAGCCGACCGGCAGGTGGCCAATGAAGGGCGAGAGGTCAATACCAGCTGGGACGCGGTCTGGTCCGTCAAGACCCGGGTCACCGAGGACGGGTGGATAGTTGAGATGGCCATCCCGCTTCGGTCGCTCCGGTTTGATCCGGCCGCCGGTCACTCGTGGGGGATCAATTTCTCCCGCCGGATTCGCCGGCGAAACGAAATTTCGTTCTGGGCGCCGATCCCGCGGTCATACAACCTGGCCCGGGTGTCGTTGGCCGGCGATCTGGCCGGCCTCGCGATCGACGGGGCCGGAAAGAACCTCCGGATCAAACCGTACCTGCTGGGTCGGGCGGTCAGAGAGGTCGGCGGCGGGTCGTTTGCGGAACAGTTCGATGCTGGCGCGGATGTGAAGGTCGGTGTCGGATCAGGTCTGACCCTCGACGCCACGGTCAATCCCGATTTTGCCCAGGTCGAAGCCGACGAGCAACAGGTCAACCTGACCCAGTTCAGCCAGTTCTTCCCGGAAAAACGCGAGTTCTTCCTTGAGAATTCCGGAATTTTCTACGTCGGCGACGCCGCCCGCAACAATCGCGTGGTTCTCAGCCCGGCGCCCGATGAGGATCTACTGCTCTTTTTCAGCCGGCGAATCGGGCTCGACAAAACCGGGCGGGAGGTTCCGATCCCCGCCGGCCTCCGCCTGACCGGAAAGCTGGGCGGCTTTTCCCTCGGCGCCGTCTCGATGCAGACGCGCGCCTCCGCGGGATCGCGGGCAACCAACTACGCGGTCTTTCGGCTCCGCAAGAATGTCCTCAAGGGATCCGATTTCGGGATCCTGTTCATGAACCGCCAGGCGACCGATACCTCCCGGGACTACAACCGGGTCTACGGCGTGGACGGGAACATCCGATTCTTCGGCAAGGTCGACTGGAATTCCTACCTGATCGGGAGCGCCACCCCGGGCAAGACCGAGGGTCAATATGCGGCCCGGACTTCGGTCAACTATGAGGGAAACTTCGTGCACGCCAAAGGCGGCGTGCTTCAAGTCGGTGATGGATTCCAGGACGACCTCGGCTATTACCGGCGGACCGGGGTCCGGAAGTATCTCTTCGATATCGGGCTTCGGCCCCGCCCGGCCTGGCTCAAGCGCCGCGGCGTCCGAGAAGCCCACCCGCATATCGTCTGGGACTTCTATACCAATCTCTCGGGCCGGCTCATCGCGAAGAAACTCCACACCGGCAATACGTTTTTCTTCAGTAACGGGGCCTTCGCCGAACTGTCGTGGAATCCCGCCCTGCAGGAGATCATGTCGCCATTCAAGATCAGTCCGGACATCGCGCCGATCCCGGCCGGCCGCTATGCCTGGACGGAAAAACAGCTCTTCGTGAGCACCGATCCTAGTCGGGCATTGAGTCTGTCGAGCCGGTTCATCGTCGGCGGACTCTGGAGCGGCACCCAGCGAACGGTCAATGGCACCCTCACGATCCGGCCGAATTACCGGTTTCGCTTTTCCGCCGGCCTCCAGCGGACGTCGGCTGATCTCAATGCCCCGGCCGGGGCCCATTTTACCAGCACCTTGGTTACCGCCCGGGGCAATTACAGTTTCAGTACCACCATGTTTCTCGACGCCATGGCCCAGTACGATCCGGGCCGCCACACGTTTAACGCCAACGTCCGGTTCAACTTGATTCACCATCCGCTCAGCGACCTCTACGTGGTACTGAATGAACAACGGATCAACGATCCGATGCAGCCCGACCTTGTGCCGGGCCGAAGCCTGATTGTCAAAGCCACCCACATGTTGGCCTTCTGACGAGGTGGCCGTGAACCGTTCCCACGTCCTCGTCACCGGCGCCTCGACTGGAATCGGCCAGGCCTGCGCCGTCCGCCTCGACCGCCTCGGGTATTCCGTCTTTGCCGGGGTCCGAAAGCCCGAGGATGGGGTTCGGCTTCAGGCCGCTGCCTCGGCCCGTCTGGTCCCGGTTCAGCTGGATGTCACCAAGCCGCTCGAGATCGCTGCGGCGGCCGCTCAGATCGCCCTGGCGGTCGGCCCTCGAGGATTGGCCGGTCTCGTCAACAATGCCGGGGTCGCCGGCGGGGGACCGATCGAGTTCGTGCCGGTCGATACGGTGCGCCAGATCTTCGAAGTGAACGTGTTCGGGTTGCTGGCGGTGACCCAGGCGTGCCTCCCGATGCTCCGGACCGCCCGCGGCCGGGTGATCAACATCGGCTCGATCGCCGGCAAGGCCGTGTCGCCGATGGTGGTGCCGTATGGGATGTCGAAACACGCGGTCGAGGCGCTGACCGATGGCCTTCGCCTCGAATTGGGCGAAGCCGGGATTCACGCCTCGGTCATCGAGCCGGGCGCGGTCAAGACCCCGATTTGGGACAAGGGCGTGGAGGCTTTGGGTGACGCCGAGCGAACGTTGCCGAAGGTGGCGCTCGAACGATACGGCGCCAAACTCAAGGTGTTCGGCAAGGTCCTCGCCCACCTCAATGACCGGGGCGTCCCGGTCGAACTGGTGGCCGATGCCGTCGTTGATGCCCTCGAGGCGACCACACCGAAGACCCGCTACCTCGTCGGCACCGACGCGAAGATCCGGGCCTTCATCGCTCGGTTTCTGCCGAATCGTCTGGTGGACAGACTGGTACTTCGGGCCATTCAGCGGATGGAGGACGGACTGTCGTGACCAGCCGCTGGCGGCCGCTGCTGGTCCTGACCGTCGTCCTCGCCGGATGTCTCGATCAGGAGCCGACCGGTGTGGGGGCCCTGCCGGGTTCGGCCGGTCGGATCGTGCCGGCCACCGCATGGCTCGAAACCGGGTCGGCCCTGACCTACCGGACGGTTCCCGACGGACCGTTCTCGCTCCGGCCCTCTCGCTCGGGCGTCGTCTCCCTGGCCGGGGCCACGGCCACCGCGGTGTCGCCCGGCGCCGTCGACCTCGAGGTGTTCGTACCGACGGGCAAGACCCGGGCGCGGGTTCTGGTCCTGCCGCCGGTGCCGTCGCTCCAACAGGGCGGGCTCGATCAGGGGCTAACCGAGGTCAGTTTGTTAGGCGTTTGGTCGGCCGATACCCGGACGGTGTTCGCGGTTGGCGGGGGCGGGACGATTCTGCTCTCCCGCGATGGCGGTCAGACGTGGCGGCCGATGGACTCCAAGGTCAAGGCCGATCTCACTGCCGTCTGGGGCACCAGCGAACAGGACGTCTACGCCGTCGGGGCTCGGGGCGCGGTGGTCCACTACGACGGCGTCCGCTGGGAGCAGATCAACCTCCCGACAGTCGACGCGTTGCTCGAAGTCTGGGGCCTCGATCGCGACCACGTCTACATCGTCGGCGCGAACGCGGCATTCGCCTTTGACGGGACGGCCTGGCGGTCGATGCCCGGTGCCTCGGGTTCGGAACTCTGGTCGGTCTGGGGGACTCGGCCGAATCAGCTGTTCAGCTCGGGCCAGAACGGTGTGATTCTCCAATGGGACGGCCTCCGATGGCGGCCGATGCAGACTCCGACCCAGTACATCCTGTTCGGCCTGCTGGGCTTCGCCCCTGATGACGTCTACGCCGTGGGGATTCGGGGCACCCTGCTCCACTACGACGGTATTCGGTGGAGCCCGATCGTGATCCCGAGCCAGGCCGATTTCTTCGCCATCGCCGGCACCTCGCGGAACAACATCATCTTGGTCGGGAACGGCGGGGCGGTGGTGAGCTACAACGGGACCGCCTGGACCCAGGCGCCCCAAACCGCCTCGTACGAGAACCTCCGCGCGGTCCATTTCGACCCCGCCGGCACGGCCCGGATCGTCGGGTGGTCTGGTACGGTCATCGAGCGGGGCCGCCAGGGCTGGATCAGACGGCTCACCTCCGCGACCCTGTTCGCTTCGGCGCTCGGTTCCGACGGCGCGCTCTACGCGGTCGGATTGGGAAGCACGGTGCTCCGTCGGCGCGGGGGCGTGGTCACGCCGGTGCCGGTGCCGGTGCGGCGCGATCTCTACGGCGTGGCGCGCGGGGCTGACGGGTACCTCTACGTCGTGGGAGACACCGGCACCGTACTCCGCTCGGCGGATGGCGCCACCTGGGAGATCGAAGCCACCCCGTCAACGGTGCTGCTCCGCTCGATCTGGGCCGATCCGACCGACCGGAATGCCATCTTCGTCGTCGGCGACCGGGGGACGATTCTCCGCCGCACCGGCGGGCAGTGGCAGGTCATGCCCGCACCGACCACCCGCTTTCTCCGGCATGTGTTCGGCGTCGGGAGCCGGGATGTTTTTGCGGTGGGCGATAGCGGCATGATCCTCCAGTTCGAGGGCCGAGGCTGGGTCACGATGGAAAGCCCCGTGTCAGAGCGGCTCCGCGGCGTCTGGGGCACGGCCCGAGACAACCTGATTGCCGTCGGCGAGGGCGGGGTGGCGATTCGCTATGACGGCCGGCGCTGGTACCGGCTCGAAACGGGCACCGACAAAGAGCTTCGGGCGGTTTCTGGAACCGGGCCCGCCGCGGTCTATGCAGTGGGCCAGGAAGGCATTGCCCTTCGATTCAACGGTGCCATGTGGAAACCGGTTTCGACTACGTCGCCGGCGTTTCTCGTAGCCCTGAGCCCCGGCCCCTCGGGCGGCCTCGTCGCGGTCGGAACGATCCAGACTTTCCTGGACTTGGTGCCGCCCTGAGGGCGCGATTCGGCGGCGCCGCTACGGCCGCATCGGGCCGCTTCCACGCGGTGAGGGTGCCCCGTAATGAAGGTACAGAACGGTCGCGGCGGCGTTCGGCTTGAGGGTCACAATGTACAGTCGATCGTAGTCGGCGTCGGTCAACTCTCCCACGAATTCGCCCGAAAGCTTCTCGACGATCATCGGCACCACGTTACTGTGACTGACCACGAGGGCCTTGCTGCCGGGCGGCAACGCTTTGAGCGCCGCGATCAGTTCGTCGGTTTTGGCGGCGCCGAGGACGGTCGTCACGAGGCTGAGTTCCTGGCCGAGGGGCGCAGCGGTTTCCTGGGTCCGCTTGAACTCGGAACTGAAAATGGCCGAGACCTTCTGGTCCCGGAGGGTGTGTGCGAGGGCGCGGGCCCGAACGTTGCCCGCGTCAGTCAACGACGGGTCGGGTGTTCCGGGCCCCTTTTCCGCATGGCGAATAACGAAAACCGTGATGGCGCTGTCCTGGGCCACGGCGGGGCGAAGGCTCAAGAGGCCGAGCAGAGCGGTAAGGGCTAGTCGGGTCGAACGCATCGGGTTCCTCGGTATCGGGAGGTTCGAAGCATAAACGGGGCCAGCCGCCAGAGCCGGTTTGGCGTGGCTATCTTGGAGGCATCCTGCAGGGCATCCACCGCGGAGGGATCGCATGGAGTTGGCCTCGATGAACGTGGCGATGGTGGGCGCGGCGCTGGCCGTGGCGGTTGGGTGCGCCCCGAACCCGGCGACCGGCCGACGTGAGTTATCCCTCGTCTCCGAGAGCCAGGAAATCGCCATGGGCCAGCAGGCCGCAGCCGAGGTGCGTCAGTCCATGGGCTTGGTGCCGGATTCAGCGCTCCAATAGTATGTCCGCGCGATCGGGCTTCGGCTGGCCAAGGCGTCCGAGCGGCCCAACCTCCCCTGGTCCTTCGACGTCGTCGACGATCCGGCCGTCAACGCCTTCGCGCTGCCGGGCGGATCGATCTTCGTCACCCGCGGCATTCTGAGTTACATCCAGAACGAAGCCGAGCTGGCGTCGGTCATCGGACACGAAATCGGTCATGTCACCGCCAAGCACTCGGTCCAGCAGATTTCGCGAGCGCAATTGGCGCAGGGCCTGCTCGGGGTCGGCAGCATTCTGAGCAGCGAGGTGGCGGCCGTCGCGGGGGTGGCGAGCCAGGGCCTCGGGATCATGTTCCTCAAGTTCGGCCGGGATGCCGAGACCCAAGCGGATGACCTGGGCTTTCGGTACTCCCTCAACGAGGGCTACGACGTCCGCGCCATGAAGGGCATGTTCGAGATGCTAGGCCGGGTCAGTGGAGGTGCCAGTGCCGGGCGGTTGCCGCAGTGGCTTGCCACCCACCCCGACCCCGAGAACCGGATCGTCAAAACCGAACAGCGGCTGGCCCAAATCACTGTTGATCTGAGCCGGGCCAAGCTCAATCGGGATCTTTTCGTCCGGAACTTGGACGGGATGGTCTTCGGCGAAAACCCGCGTCAGGGGTACTTCGACCAGCAGCGCTTCAACCACCCCGATTTGGCGTTCCGGGTCGACTTTCCCGCCGGCTGGAAGACCCAGAATCAACCGACGGCGGTCGTCGGGGTCAGTGCCGCAGAGGATGCCATGTTCGCGCTGAGTATTCCCGGCAAGGAGGCGCCGTCCCAATCCCTGGCCAAGTTTCTCAGCCAACCGGGGATCCAGTCGGCCAATCAGACCACCGCTGCCGTGAATGGAATGGTCGCCGCTGCGGCGGACTTCCAGGCCACCACGCAGGACAGCCAGGTGGTGGCCGCCCGGATCGCGTTCGTCTCGTATGGGGGAAGCACCTACCAACTGCTTGGCTACACGAAGCAGGCCGGCATCGCCGCCTACCGGGGCGTGTTTGCCCAGATGAATCAGAGCTTCAACCGGCTCACGGACCCAGCCGCACTCGCCAAGCAGCCGATGCGATTCAAGTTGGTCCGGCTCTCCAGAGACCTGAGTGTGGATGAGTTCAACCGCCAGAACCCAAGTGTGGTGCCGGCGCCGACGGTGGCGTTCCTGAACGGGGTCGATGGGGTCACCGACTTGCTCAAGGCGGGCACCTGGGCCCGCCGGGTCCAGTAGCGGTTAGTCCTCTTCCCGGAGGCACTCCTCCAGGATCCCCATCCCGGTGTCGACGTCATATTCGTCGAGGATCAGGGGCGGAGCCAGGCGGAAAGTGCTCTGGCCGCAGCCGAGGAGCAGCAGACCCTTCTTGAAGGCCCGGTCGGTGAGCCGGTCGATCAGCTCCGGAGCGGGTTCTTTCGTGCTCCGGTCTTTCACAAACTCGATCCCGAGCATCAGGCCGCGTCCCCGGACGTCGCCGATCACGCCATAGTGCTCCTGTATCCGCCTGGCCTGGCCGATCATCCGGTCGCCCATCGCCTGGATGTGGGGCAGCGATTGCTCGACGATGTCGAGCGTTGCCAATGCCGCCGCGCAGCACACCGGATTTCCCCCGAACGTGGAGCCGTGGGATCCCGGCTCCCAGGTCATGACGGACTCCTTGGCGATAAAGGCGCCGATCGGCATCCCGCTCCCCAGGCCCTTCGCGGTCACGATGATGTCCGGCTCGACGTTGTCCCAATCGCAGGCCCACATCTTCCCGGTCCGGCCAACGCCGCTTTGGACTTCGTCGGCCACTAGCAAGATCCCATACTGATCGCAGAGATCGCGGAGGGCGTTGAGAAACCCGACCGGCGGGATCACATAGCCGCCCTCGCCCTGAATCGGCTCGACGAAAATGGCCGCGACGTCGTCTGGGCTTACCTGGCGAAGGAACAAGTCGTGCAAAGCCGCCAGCGACCGTTCGACGGCGTTCGGGTTCCGGTACGGGTTGGGGTAGGGTATGTGGTACACTTCCGGCAACAGCGGTCCGAAGTGCTTGTGCTGCTTGACCTTGCTCGACGTTAGGCTGAGCGCGCCGCAGCTCCGCCCGTGGAACGACCCCTGAAACGAAATCAAGGCCGTCCTACGGGTGTGGTAGCGAGCCAGCTTGATGGCTCCTTCAATGGCCTCGGTGCCCGAATTCGACAAGAAGGTCCGCTTCCGGCTCGGCCCCGGCGCCAGTTGCGCCAGGCGCTCGGCCAGCTTCGCAAATCCCTCGAAATAGAAATCGGTGCCGCAAATGTGAAGGAATTTCTCGGCTTGGTCCTTGATGGCGGCGACTACGGCCGGGTGATTGTAGCCCGTCGAGGTGACCGCGATCCCCGCCATATAATCGATGTACCGGTTGCCGTCGACGTCCTCGACCATGGCGCCCCGGCCTCCGGCGATCACGAGCGGATATTCCTTGATATACGAGGTCGACGTCCAGGCGGCATCACGATCGATGATCGCCCGGCCCTTGGGGCCGGGAGGGGTGGTTAACATTCGGGGGTAGTCGCGATTGGTCATGGGGCCCGCCACAATGAAAAGGTCCTGAGTTGTTAAGACGCCGCCGTCTGCGCGGCGGCCTGGTCCCGCCACCACTGCTGGCCTTCGGGCGGCAGGGTGTGAATCGGATCGTAGTATTCATGGCGCTGACCGAGGGCCTCGGCGTTGCCCCATTCGATGCTGGTGAGATAATTCTTGGTCCAGTACGAGATCCCCTTTTCCCGGTCGTACTCGGCCAGTTGGTGGATCCACCGCTTCCCGACGAACGGCACGTCACAAACGATCCTGGGAGTCGCGAACCCGGGGAGGTACCCCATGATGTCGTGCTGAAGCTGTTGCGCTTCTGCGATCGACGTCCGCCAGTGCTCGGAGTTCGGGATCATGTCGCACATATAGAAGTAGTACGGCAGGATCTTGGCGTGGTCGAGCAACATGAAACAGAGGTCCAGCAGATCTTGGCTGGTGGCGTTGACGCCCTGGAGCAAGACCCCCTGATTGCGCACGTCACGGAAGCCGATCTCGAGGAGCCGCTTGGTGGCGCGCCCGACGAGCGGGGTAACCTGCTGGGCGGCGTTGGCGTGGGTGTGCAGGGCCAGATCGACGCCGCGATCGAACGCCTTCTTCGCTAGCCGCTCGAGTCCTTCGAGGACGTTGTCCTGGAGGTAGTGCTGCGGCAACCCGATCAAGCCCTTCGAGGCGAGCCGGATGTCGCGAATGTTCGGAATGTCGAGCAGGGCGGAGACGAACGGCTCGAGCTGGGTGATGTGCAAATTGGCAATGTCGCCGCCGGAAACGACCACGTCGCGGACCGTGGCCGTCTTCCGGAGATAGTCCAGCATCTGCTGATGGCGGTCCTTCTGCGGAATCTGGAACTTGAGCTTGGCGACTTGCGGCACATCGTTGCCGACGAGGTCCATCCGGGTGCAATGCCCGCAATACTGCGGGCAGGTCGTCAGCAACTCGGCCAGGACCTTGGTCGGATACCGGTGGGTCAGCCCCTCGACGACCCACATGTCATGCTCGTGAAGACTGTCGCGCGAGGCCTTCGGATGGTTGGCCCACTCGGTCAGCCGGTCGTTCAGGGCCGGGAGCATGTACCGCCGCACCGGGTCGTTCCAGAGGTCGGCCATGTTCATTGTACTGAGCATGTGCGGAGGCAGCAACATCGACATCGTGGCCCGTTGCTCCTGATCCTGGGCAATGCTGTCCATCAGGCTTTGGGGCAACAGGTCGCCCAAGGTGCTCTTCAATTCCCGAAGATTCTTGACCGAGTGCTTCCGCTGCCAGGTCGCATTCTCCCAGTCCGCCGTCGACACGCCGTGATAGCCGGGAATTCGAGTCCAATCCGGCTCCACGTACTGTTGGGGCGGCGGGTACGGAATCGGTTGGCCGGTCTTCAGTGGCGCTTGGGTCGGGTGCATTTAGGCCTCGCGGACGGAAGTACAGCTTGACGGGAACCAAGATAATATATTATATATTATCGAGCAACCTGAAGGATTCCCCTCAAACTGGTGGAGGTAAGCGCTGTGGATCTCGCGGGGGTGCTCACCCGGATGCCGCGGGTTCGAAAGCAGGCTACCCATGAGTTGGTGGCCTCCGTGCTGCGGGAAGCGATCACGGCAGGCCACCTGCGCGGCAACGAGCCGCTCCCCCAAGACGAGATCGCGGCGCAACTCGACGTCAGCCACATTCCGGTTCGCGAGGCCCTTCGGCAGCTCCAGTCCGAGGGCCTGGTCACGTACCAGCAGAATCGCGGGGCCTCGGTGGCGGCGCTGACCCCCGAGGAAATTCGGGAGATTTACGAGATCCGGGCCATTCTCGAGACCGCTGCCATCACCCAGGCCTGTGCGGACATCGCCCCCGAGAAATTGAAGCGGGCGGTCCGGATTCTGGCCGAGTCGGAGCGAACCGATGACCCAGCCCGATGGGGCTCCCTCGACGTCGAATTCCACGAGTTGATCTATGCCTTGGAGGGTCGGCCCCGGCTTCACGAACTGATCGCCGGGCTCCTCAGACGGGTCGACCGGTATTGGCTGTCCCATGGCTTGATGCTGCGTCACCGCTCGGAGTTCGAGCAGGAACATCGCGCCCTCCTCGGGGCCGTTGCGCAAGGAGATGTGGGCGGGGCCGGCCGGTGTCTTCAGGGTCACCTGGCCGGCGCCTCGCGTCGCCTGATTGCCGAAATGGTTCGCCTGGAAGCCGCGGCTCCGAGCAGTTTGCCCGGAGCCTGACGCCCCGTCCGGGACCGGCTCCGGGGCCGAGTCGTTAGGCACCCCTGGCTATTCCGTTGGGACGACGCAACATGACGCTCAGGTCGCTCCTCCAAAGAGGCCCGGCATCTCACTTGCCTCTCTCGATGCCGACTCCTCAAACGGCACCGTCCTGAATGGCAACTGCCAGCGATCGAAAACCCGAGTTGAGCTATGTGCTCGCGGCCACCACGACCGATGAAGTGCATAAAGCTGCAGCGTGGCTTCGCGAGGCCCGCCTTTCCGAGCGCGTCGAAATTGTCTTGGCGGCCCCCGGCAAGGTGTTTGGTCTGGTCGCCGGCCGGGTTATTCCGCCGTGGGTCCGGCTGGCATCGGCCGACAACACCCCCGACCGGAAGGTGATTCAGGTGGCGGGCGCCCGGCAAACGACGGGCGCGGTGGTGATCGTGGTGAGTTGTGACGATGATCTCGACTTGAAGGTCCGGGATCCCTTTTCCGTCGAGGGCTCGCCCGCCGAAGGCCACGATCCGTAACTATGGGCCGGCAGCGAGCAGGTTGCGTTGCCGCCCATCATGGTCGAAGTCCTGGTCTAGCCGCTTCCGCCGCTACTGCCGGGTGGTCCGCCGCCGCATGAAATCCATCAGGATGAACTGGCCTAACGTCATGGTATTGGTGAAGTAGGCCTTCCCGCGGCAGATCTCGCCGATCGCTTTGACGAACTCGACCAAGGCCCGGTCTCGGGCGAGCATGAAGGTGTTGATGACGATGCCGCTTCGGCGGCAGGCGGCCACCTCATGAAACGTGGCTTTCAGGATGGCGGGGTCGAGCCCCATCGAGTTGACGTAGACCTCGCCGGACGGCATCGTCATGGCCGATGGCTTGCCGTCGGTAATCATGATGATCTGCCGCATGTCTTTCTTCTGCCCCATCAGCAGCCGCCGGGCGAGCTTGAGCCCTTCGGCTGTGTTGGTGTGATACGGGCCGACCTGGGCGCCGGTGAGGGTGGCCAGTGGAATTTCCTCGGCCCGGTCATGGAACAACACCACCTTCAAGGAATCGCCGGGGTACTGGGTCCGGATCAGGTGCGTCAGCGCCAACGCCACCTTCTTGGCCGGGGTAAAGCGGTCCTCTCCATAGAGGATCATCGAGTGCGAGCAGTCGAGCATCAAGACCGTCGCGGCCGAGGAGCGGTATTCCGACTGTTGGACCAGCAGGTCGTCGTACTCGAGATCCAATGGCAACGTCAGTCCGCCGCGGGCAATCGCCCTCCCCAGCGTGCCGGGCACGTCGAGGTTGAGGACGTCCCCGAATTCGTAAGGTTTTGACGATGACTCCGCCTCGACTCCGGTCGAGAGGAACGGGGTGTCGTGAGTACCCAGGCTCGCCTTCCCAACGGTGCCGAGGAGGTTCTTGAGAGTTCGGTAGCCCAGGAAGTCGAGTCCTTTCCCGGTCAGATCAAACTGAACCTGCTCCGCCGCCGCCCGGGCTTGGCCCCCGGGACCGACCACCGCCGAGTAGCCGGCGGGAACCTGGGGGGGCTCTTTTGCCTTGAGGTACCCTTCGTCCATGAGCCGCTGAACGATCTGGTCGAGCATCCGGGACAAGTCCTGGTCCAGTTGCCGGCCCGCGGGCGACTCGGGATCGATCTCGCCGCGGAGGTACTTGACCATGTCCTGGGTGAGTTGGCCGGATTTGAGAAGGGCCTCGAGAATGGCCTCCTTGAGCGAGTTCATCGACCGGTCGCCGCCCTGGGGCGGTTCGGCCCACCAAGGCCATTCCTCGGGTCCGCCGGCAAACCCGGACTGGAGCAGGAAATCGCCGAGTTGGTCCAACAAGGCCTGGAGGTTGACGGCATCACCAAGCTCGGCGGTGTATTTGCCGTAGGTCGTGTATCGCATCATCCGTAAGGTCGTCCGGTCGGGCGGCCGGGGCAACTATCTTTCCCGCGTGCTTTCCAAAGTCCGCGCGGCAATCCTGTCGATCGGTGCCCTCCAGCACCGTAATTTCCGGTTGTTCATTGCGGGGCAATTCGTGTCGCTCTGCGGGACGTGGATGCAGAGCGTGGCCCTGTCCTGGCTGGTGCTCGAGTTGACCGACTCGACCTGGAAGACCGGCCTGGTGAGTTTCTTCGGCGCCTTTCCGGTCCTGCTGTTGACGCTCTGGGGCGGAGCGGTGGCCGATCGGGTCGACAAGCGATTCTGGCTGATGGTGCTCCAGACCTTCTTTCTGGTCGAGGCGTTGGCCCTCGGGATCTTGGCGTGGGCGGGGATGATTACCGTGCCCTGGGTCTACGCGCTGGCGCTGTTGACGGGCGTGGTCAGCGCCTTCGAGATCCCGATCCGCCAAGCGTACCTCGTGGAGATGGTCGGGAAGTCCAACCTGATGAGCGCCATTGCCCTCAACAGCTCGGCGTTCAATCTCTCACGGGTCGTCGGCCCGGCGCTGGCCGGCGTGGTGAACGCCACCCTCGGGCCGGCGGCCTGCTTCTTCATCAATGCCGTCAGTTTCTTCGCGGTGTTGATCGGCCTTTACAAGATCGACCCGCGCGAGGTTCGCTCCGACCAGAGCGGTCGCCGGGCTGGGCTCCGAGCCGGATGGGATCACGTCCGGGCCCTTCCCCTTCCCCGGGCGCTGGTGATACTCACCACCGTGTTCACGTTGTTCGGGTCGGCCTTGATCGCGATTCTTCCGGCCTTTGCCCGGAAGGCCCTGGGCGCGGAGGTCGGCGGGTACGGCGGGTTGATGTCGGCGTTCGGGATCGGGGCGGCCCTCGGCGCCCTCACCTTGGCCGCGATCGGCCAGCGGTTCCAGCGAGAGCGGGTGGCATTCATCGCCGCCATCGCCGTCGGCGTCAGCTTACTGCTGTTGGGGTTGGTTCACGTGTTCGCGGTGGCTGTCGTCCTACTCGTCGTGGCGGGATTGAGCATGGCGCTCAACGCCATCATGACGAATACGATCCTGCAAACCAGCGCCCCCGATCACATCCGGGGCCAGGTGGTCGGCCTTTATTCCTTCATCGTCATCGGCCTGGCGCCGTTCGGTTCCGCGCAGGCGTCGTGGATCGGCGAGCAGTTTGGACCGTCGTTCGCGATCGCATTGGGCGGGGCCGTCTGTTTGGTGGCGGCCCTGGTCATGGCGTGGCGGAATGGGCTCTTTCGTCCCCGGCCTGATGTCGGGCCGCTCGCGCGGATGACCGGGGAATACCCGGTCCTCGATTCCCCTGATGGCCAAGGAGGTGGGCGGTGATCATCACGATCTCTCGCGAACTGGGCGCCGGTGGGAGCGAGGTGGCCCGTCAGGTGGCCGAGGCGCTCGGGTGGCGGGTGGTGGATAACGAGTTGGTCGACCAGATCGCCGCCCGGACCGGGCTGAGCCCGGCCGAGGTCAGAGAACGTGAAGAGCGGGCGCCGGGGTTCCTCGAGCGGCTGATCCGGATGCTCACCAAGGCCGCGCCGGAAATGCTGACCCCGGCAGCCGAACACGTGCCTGAGTTGGAAGAAGCGCATTTGGTCCAGATGACCCAGACGGTGGTGGAAGAAATTGCGCGGGAGGGGCGGGTGGTGCTGGTGGGCCGCGCGGCCCCGGCGGTGTTGAGCCGCGATCGCGATGCGATCCACCTCAAGATCGTCGCTCCGAAAGCCTGGCGGGTCGAGGCTGTCATGGCCAGGCTCGGGATCGGACCGGATGAGGCCGCGGCCGAGGTCGAGTCGTCCGACGCGAACCGGAAGCGCTATCACGAGCAGTATTACGAACGGGACTGGAACGACGCCTCCTACTACCACTTGGTACTCAATACGGCGGCGTTAGGTATCCCGCACACGGTGGCCACGATCGTCGGCCGGGCCAAGACGCTGTGGCCCCACGAAACCCGGGAGCGCCGAGTCCCGCCGCCGGCGCCTTAGTCGTCGACCTCCCGGCGTTTGTCCTGCCGCTGCGTCCGGAGCGCCGTCCAGCCGTAGTCCTCGCTCCGGCTGATCCGATTTTGGGCGGCGAGGGCCTCCAAGACCAACTCGCACGCGGTAACCAGGGTGCCCGGGTCGGTGCCCGGGCCTTCGCTCACCAACTCCGCCACGGTCACCAGCCCGGGAACCACCCGGAACGCCTTGAGGCAGAGGTCGCTCGCTTCGTCGCCGGAGACCTTGAGGGCCTGCCCGCTGTCGAACCACGTCACGATCCGCTCCACTGATTCCGCCTCGATACTGTCGGCCCGGCCCAGGAAGGTTCGGTTGCAGGCCCTCCGGATCAGCTCCTTGGCGATGGCCTCGGATCCCTGCAGCTCGCCCTCATACTCGAGTTCGAGCTTGCCGGTGACCGCCGGGAGCCCGGCGTAGAGATCACTGATCCGGGGCACGACCGGCTGTTCGCGGTGGGCTATGGCGCGGCGTTCGGCATTGGACACAGCGGTCTCGAGCAGCGCGATCGGGAGACGCTGGCTCACCCCGGATCGCTTGTCGACTCGCCGGTCGGCGCGGGCTTCGAAGGCCACCCGTTCAATCACTTCCCGGACAAACTCCGGAATCCGAACCGGTGGTCCCCCCCGCTCGACCCACGCTTCCTGGGCCGTAATCCGGACCCCGAGGTCGACGTCGCGAGGGTAATGAGTTTGGATTTCCGCCCCGATTCGGTCCTTGAGCGGGGTCACGATCTTGCCTCGGGCGGTGTAGTCCTCGGGATTGGCGGTGAACACGAGCAACACGTCGAGGGGGAGCCGGATCGGATATCCTTTGATCTGGACGTCGCCCTCCTGCATGATGTTGAACAGGCCGACCTGGATCTTGCCGCCCAAATCGGGGAGCTCATTGATGCCGAAAATTCCCCGGTTGGCCCGGGGCAAGAGGCCGTAGTGCATCGTGAGCTCGTCACTCAGCAGGTGCCCTCCCTTGGCTGCCTTGATCGGATCGAGGTCGCCGATCAGATCGGCGATCGTCACGTCGGGCGTCGCGAGTTTCTCGACGAATCGCGACTCGCGGTCGAGCCACCCAATCGGCGTCCGGCCGCCCAACTCGGCCAACTGGGCCCGGCCGAACTTCGAAATCGGTCCGAAGGGATTGTCGTTGACTTCGCTTCCCGCGATGATCGGGAGGTGCTCGTCGAGGAACCGAACCAGGCTTCGGAGCAGCCGGCTCTTGGCCTGCCCGCGAAGCCCGAGAAGAATAAAATCCTGGCGGGCCAGCAAGGCATTGACGACTTGCGGCACGATCGTGTCGTCATAGCCGTGGATATCCGGGAACAGAGGCTGGTCGGATTCGAGCGCGGCCAACACGTTGGTCCGAATCTCGTCACGAACCGATCGGTGCCGGCGGCCCATCGCGCTCCAGGGGCTCGATTCCAGCTCGGCGAGGGTGCTCGGGAGTAATAGCTTCGGCATGTTTTCGGTGTAATCGGGGTGGGGTCGCGGTCAATCCGGACGTAAGTCGTTGCGCGCGATTGACAAAGGCTGTTCAATTCGTATCTTAACAAGTCGTGTTTCCCCGCGTCCTGTGCGCGGATTGTCGGTTCCATACCAATGTAAACCCCGCTCACGGAGGAGTACCATGTCGAAGTACGTCTTTGCTGCTGCCCTGCTGGCCTTGTCGGCCTGCGGCGAGAAGAAGGCTGATGCCCCGGCTGTTGATACCGCTGCCGTTGCCGCCCCGGCTCCTGCCGCGCCGGCCGCCGTTGACTCGATGGCTGTCGACACCACCAAGGCGCACTAACGCCTCGGGTGGTTGCAGTCCGAAAGAGCCCCGGTGCTAACGCTTCGGGGCTCTTTAACTTTCTGCCGGTAACGATTCGATCGTCACGCCGTTGATCGTGGTCCCGGGTTCGATTTCGCGCCGGACTTTGGCCAGCCCGAGGGACGACCCATCCTCGAGCTGGAGGACAGAGCCGATTCGGACCACGACCTTCCCGGCCTCGAGAAGCTCGCCGGATGGGGGCGGATTCGTGCCCGGTGACCAACGAACCCGCCGGAGCAACCAATTGGGGTGGCCGCGAAAGTGGAGACGGGCCACCGTCTCCTGACCCACGTAGCATCCCTTGCTATGCGAGACGCCGCCGATCCCCCCATAGTCCACCTCCGCCGGCATGGTTCGGGCGTCGATTTCGGCGCCGAGGGCCGGAAACCCGCCGAGCACCCGGGCCGCGACGAGGTCGTCCTCGGTTCCGAGCTCGGCGTCGCCGGCCGCGAGCTCCGCCGCCGCGGCCAGACACCCACCGGCCGAGCCCAATATCAGGATGCTGAACGGAGCTCGGTCGCTCCCTGGGGCGGCGACTTGGACGGTCTCGTCGCCGATCGGCCAGGTCGAGACCCGGCCCGGTTCGACCGGGTGGCCGAGTCGGTTGCTGATCAGATCCCGGGCCTGGGGGCCCACCACCCAAAGGCACTGGTCCACCGCGGTCCGGTTGGTGACCTTGGCCACCCGGGGCGGGAATTGGCGCCGCAGGAGGTCGGCCAACTGCGATTCGACCGATCCGTCGGCCACGAGGATCAAGTCCGTGACACCGGCAGGACGAAGGACCCAGCAGTCGGCGATGATCATGCCTTTGGGGGTCAAGAGGGCCCCGTACACCAAACTGCTCGGACCCGGCTTGACGATGTCGTTCGTGGTTATGCCTTGGACGCATTGCACCGCGCCGGGTCCGGTCACGGCGAATTGGGCCGGCCGACCTGCGACGACGATCGCGCTGCTTTGCAGCTGGCTCAGCCGGGTATTGGAAATTGCGATGGTCAGCACAACTCAACGATAGGCTAGTGGGGGGACGGGTCGTAGTAGCCGGCCACCCGGTAGGACCAATCGAGCAACTCAACCGGATGGGCCACCTTCGTCCGGAGCCCGGCGGCGGCGAGCCCGGCTCCGATCTGCATCAGGCAACCTGGGTTGCCGGTGACGATCAAGTCGGGCACCGGCGATGCAGCGCCGATCGCGGCGACCTTGTCGTCCAAGACGGCTCTCGAGAGTTCGGGGTGGAGGACCCCGTAAATCCCCGCGCTTCCGCAACACCGATCTGATCCCGGCAGCTCCCGGGCCACCAGGGAGGGGATAGCGGCCAAGACGTCGAGGACTTCGCGATGGACTCGTTGGGCGTGTTGGAGATGGCAGGGCGCATCGTACCCAACCGTGAGGGCGAGCGGCCCTCCTGGCCTCGGTCCGGCGGCGGCCAGGAGCTCGCTGACGTCCCGCGTCCGGCTCCCGACATCGGCCGCGTCCACGGTGCCGAGGAGGTGGCCGAGATCCTTGAGGAGCGCACCGCAGCCGGCGCTGTTGACGACGACGAAATCGGCGCGGCCCAGGAACGCTTTGACGTTGCCCATCGCCAGGGCTCGGGCACCATCCTGATCGCCGGCATGGTCGTGCAGGGCGCCGCAGCATCCCTGGCCCTCCACTTCGACGACTCGGTATCCATTCACCTCGAGCGTCCGGCGGGTTGCCTCATGGACGTGACCGAACAGTCCATCCATGACGCAGCCGCGAAAGAGGGCCACGGTGCCACGGCTCTCCGGCAGCCGTTCCGGATGGCCTCCGCCCTCCCGGCGACTGGGCCGGGTGGCGGCTACCATGCCCGCTAAGAATCCCAGCCGCCCGGATCCGGCAACGAGCCGAGCCAATCCGGTGGCCCGTGCCACTCGAGCGAGGGCCGTGGCGAACCGCCATCGCCACGGTTGACTGAACATGCCGAGGACCGCCCGGGCCTGACCCGAGAGGCCGCGTTCGGCGGAGATCCGGGCCCGGGCGGCCTCGAGGCCCCGGCCATACCCGACACCCGATGGGCACACCGGTTCACAACCGCGGCAGCCGAGGCAGGCATCGAGATGCTGGACCAGGCCGGGATCGTCGGCCGCCAGCTCGCCCCGTTCCAACGCCCGCATCAGCAAGATCCGGCCCCGGGGGCTGTCGCTCTCGTCGCCGGTGGCCAAATAGGTTGGACACGCGGGAAGGCAGAACCCGCAGTGGACGCACGGGTCGAGCGCTTCGAACCCGGCGCGAGCGGTTGAGACCCCGGGGTCAGGCATGGTCGGGGACATCGAGCGGGGCCATCAGAATGCCGGTGGGATCGAACACGGCGCGGACTCGGTCACTTAATGGCCGGACCCCCTCACGGAAGGCGCCGAAATGCCCGGTCTTGGCGCGGAAGCTCCACGGGGCCCGTTCCACGGTGACGGGAATTTCCCGGGCGGCGAGTTGGTGCCGGAGGGTGATCAGCGTGCCCGCCGCCGGGTGCCCCGTCCACCGGAGGCCGCCCCGCCCGGCCGACGCGCTCAGCCGACCGGGGCCGAGGCGTTCGACCACGAGATCGGCCACTTCGGGAATCGACTGGGGGAGGACGCCAAGCCGGATCGTCACCGGCCCGTCGAGCGCCGCTTCAGCGATGGCTGATTGGAACGCCGCCGCCGCGGGGCCGGACAGGACCTCAAATGCCAGGTCGGCCCCGATCCTCCGGGCCCGCTCAGCCTCCGCGAGGACGCCCTCCTCGGTACCCGCGATGTCGACCAAGAGCCACCAGCCTAACGAGCCGGTGGCGGCCGGCGACACCAGTTCGACGGTGACGGCATCAACGCCGGCGTCGACCAACGCCCGGGCCGCGTTGGCGAGGGGATCGAGGTCGCCGATGGCAAGCAGAGTTCGGTGAGCGGCCGGGAGCGCCCGGAGCCGAAGGTTGGTTTCAGCGATGATGCCGAACGCCCCAAACCCGCCGATCTGGACCTTGCTCAGGTCGAAGCCGGCCACGTTCTTGACCACGATGCCGCCGGCCCGAACAATCCGGCCGTCGCCGGTGACGACGGTGGTGCCAAGGACCTGATCGCGGAGCGGCCCGAACCGATGCCGCACCGCGCCGGCCGTGCCGGTGGCGAGGATCGAGCCGAGGGTTCGCTCCGGTGACCCGGGGGGATCGATGGCCACCCAAGTTCGGTGGGCCGCCAGGCGCTCGGCCACCGCGCGCCGAGTGGCGCCGCCCTGCACGGAGGCCACTAGGTCGGACGGGGCAACCGAGAGAATCCGGTTGAGTCGCTCCGTGCTCAGGGTCAAGTCGGCCGGCGCGTCGGCCGGCATCCAGGTGCGGGCGCCCTCGATTCGGACCTTCCACCCCTGCTCGTTAGCCAGCCCCAAGGCCGCGGCCAGCCCGTCGATCGAGTCGGGACTGATCCGGGGGCGCCCGTCCGGTCCCTCGGATCCGGTGAGGCCAAGCGTCGCCTTGATCCGGCCGAGAATACCGGGCGTCATCCGAGGGGTCCCGGTCGCCATTCGCGGCAGTAATGGATCGGAACGACTTTGCCGGGATTGGCCGACTCCGTGGGGTCGAAGGCTCGCCGTACGGCGCACATCGTGGCGAGGGTGGTCGGGTCGAAGATCAGCGGCATGTAGTCGATCTTGTCGGACCCGACCCCGTGTTCGCCGGTGATCGAGCCCCCGGCGGCGATACAGGCCTTCATGATGGCCGCGCTCGCGGCTTCGACGCGCTCGCGAAGTTCAGGGTCGCGATGATCATAGCAGATATTGGGATGGAGGTTGCCGTCGCCGGCGTGGAAGACGTTGGCGATGGTCAGGCCGTACTGGCGGCCCAACGCCGTGATGGTGTCGAGGAGGTCGGGCAGGGCCGTCCGGGGGACGACGGCGTCCTGCACCACCAAGTCCCGCGCGATCCGGCCCATGGCTCCGAACGCCTTCTTCCGGCCCTGCCACAACTTGGCTCGGGCGTCCGGGGTTTCGGCCGACCGCACGGTCCGGGCGCCGAATCGATGGAGCAGGGCTTCGACGACGACGGAATCGGCCCGCACCCCGGACTCGGTGCCGTCGAGCTCCACCAACAGAACCGCCGCCGCGTCGGTCGGATAGCCCGCGGCGTAGATCGATGCTTCCACCGCCTTGATGCAGGCTTGATCGAGCAGCTCGAGCGCGGCCGGCACCACGCCGGATTCGATGATGGTGCCGACCGCCTCGGTGGCGGCCCGCACCGATGTGAAGTCGGCGAGCAGCGTCCGGATCGCGGCCGGAATCGCCTCGAGCCGGACGGTAATTTCGAGAGCAATGCCGAACATGCCTTCCGACCCGACGAAGAGGCCCACGAGGTCCGGTCCCCAGGGTTCACCTTGGCGGCTACCCAACGTGGCGACGGTGCCGTCGGCCAGGACGACCTCGAGGGCCACCACATGGCTGGTTGTCGCGCCGTATTTGAGGCAGTGGGGCCCGCCGGCGTTCTCGGCCACGTTGCCGCCGATGGTGCAGGCGGTTTGGCTCGAGGGGTCGGGAGCGTAGAGGAGTCCGTATGGTGCGGCCGCGTCCGACAGCTTGGCGTTCACGACGCCCGGCTCGATCACCGCCCGGCGATCGACCGGATCGATGGATAGGATCCGGTTGAGCCGGGTCAGCGGGATCAGCACGGCGTTGGGGTTGGCCAAGGCGCCGCCGGACAACCCGGTGCCGGCGCCGCGAGCCACCCAGGGGACCTGTCGCGTCGCCAACAGGCGCACGACGGCAATGACCTCGTCCTTCGAGCCGGGGAGCACGACGAGCATCGGGACCGAGGCATGGGTCGGGAGGCCATCGCCTTCATAGGTTCGCCGCTCGGCGTCCCGGACTTTGACCCACCGGGTGCCGACGATGGCGGCGAGTCCCGCTGCGAGCTCCGGGGCCGTCGTGCCCATCAGTGGTGGGTTCCGTGGCCGTTGGTGCGGGCCCGGGCATGGATGGCGGCCCGGGCCTCGAGGTCCTCGACCAACCCGGGCATCGCGTCGAGCAGGCGGGTGACTCGCTCCCGGTCCGACCTGATGGCCAGAAACGCCCGCTTGGCCTCGAAATCCCACTCGAGGAGGGCGGCCACTTGGAAGCTCAACGGTCCGGGGTCGTTCGAGAGTTCGGATTCTTCCGAACCGGCGGCCATCTCTGTCCGGGCCTTCGCGTATCGTTCGCCGAGTTGTCGCAACGTGAGGTAGTCCGCGGGGCTCGGGACGGTGGCGTCGAAACGGTCGGGGAGTTCGGTCGTCTCGCCGAGCGGGTAGGGAGTGTCGGTGGCCAAAATACCGAGGAGGACCACTCGCTCTTCTCCCGACACGACGAGGTTCGATCGCCCGTCGGGCAAAGGCTGAATGGCCCGAATCCGGGCCACGGTGCCGACCGTGCCGGTCTCGGGCATTCCGCCGCCGGGCCCCGGCGGCAGGATCACGAAGCGGTGGTCGTCTTCGGCGGCGTCCGCCGCGAGGTGGCGGTATCGTGGTTCGAAGACGTGCAGGGTGGTCAGCGCCCCAGGGAAGAGCACGAGGGTCAACGGAAAGAGCGGCAGGCCGGCCATGACGGTAATCTAGTGAGGCCACGAGAGGCGGGACGGAGCCCAAATCCTCTCGTGACCCGCCGTCGAGGGCGGCTAGGCGAGCGGGACGGCGTGTTGCAGGTACTTCACTTCCTCTGAGTTCCGGAGTTTCTCGAAGGCCCGCTCGCGGATCTGCCGCACCCGTTCGCGGGTGACGCCGAGGAGCGCCCCGATTCCTTCGAGCGTGAGGGCTTCCGAGCCCTCGTCAAGTCCGTAGTAGAGCGAGAGGATCCGGCGCTCGCGAGCTGTCAGGTACTGCTCGAACAGCTTGCCGAGGAACTGCTTCTGCAGGCCGGCATCGACGAACTCCTCGATCTCGCCGCTGGCTTGCCCGGAGACCCGTTCGCCGAAGGTAGCGGAGCCGGAGTCGCCCTTCTCGATGGGGGCGTCGAGGGAGATTTCGACGGTCGACACCAACCGAGAGGAGCGGATCGTATCGACCGATTGGTCGAGCACCCGGGCCGTTTCCGCATCAGTCGGCGACCGGCCGAGCTCCTGGCTGAGGAGGCTCTCGACCTTGGCCATCCGGAGCAGGGCGGCGTTCTGGTTGAGCGGAATCCGCACCGTCCGGGTCTGCTCAGCGAGGGCCTTGAGCACGCACTGACGGACCCACCACACCGCATAGCTGATGAATTTGACGCCGTGGGCCGGGTCGAACTTCTTGACGGCCTTGAGCAGCCCTTCGTTGCCGATGGCGACGAGTTCGCCGAGGTCGAGTCCGTGTCCCTGGAACCGCTTTACATAGGAAATGACGAACCGGAGATTGGCGGTGACCAGCCGATCCATCGCCTCGGGGTCGCCTTTTTGGGCCCGTTTGGCGATTCGAATTTCTTCTTTCGGATCGGTGATCATCGGCAACTTACGGATGTCCAAGAGGTACTGATCGAATGAACTGCCGGGAGCCGCCCGACCCGCTAGACGCGGGCGGCGTTCACGCTGGATACGCATTCTACCTCGACCTCGAGTGACGTTCTTCGTTTGTGTTCGTTGGGTGCTCGCGTCAGCGAGCGGAGGGTGTTGGTCATGACAACCAACGGCAACAATCTAGGAAACTGTTAGACTGGGAGTCAATAGCGTTAGGCCGTCAACATCGCGACTTCGTTAGGCGACAACGACTTGCAGCGTTTGTCTACGTCAAGTGGAAAACCGAGACAGCGCCAATGTGGACATGGCCGGTAACCGGAGCCCGGTCAACGAGTTACGGTGTTGGCGGTGTGGATGGCGTGTGGATATTGGCCGGCGCCATGGCGTCGCGATGACTGCCTAACGCTCGCCTAACGATGTCGTCGGAGACTTCAGTGGTCCACTCGGATTCCTGGGCCAGGACCCCCGGCGCCCGGGGAAGCGCCAGACGGAACGAGCCATGCCGGGCCTTCTTGTCCCGACGCATGGCGTCGAGCAACTGGTCGTCCTGCCCGGGGTCGGGGAGGCCGAGGGGCACCCCGGCCCGGGCCAGCCGGTCGGCCAGGTCGGGGGCCAGGGATTCCGGCGCCAGGCCGCACCAGGCGGCGATCCTCGCCTCGATGATCAAGCCCAATCCGACCGCGTCGCCGTGGGGCAGGCGATAGCCGGCGAGCCACTCGAGGGCATGCCCGACGGTGTGGCCGGCGTTCAGAATGGCCCGCCGGCCGTGCTCATGCTCGTCGGTGGCGACGATGGCGGCCTTGATCTCGACGCTCCGGCGGACCAGCTGTCCGATGACGGCGGGATCGCGGGCCAGCAGATCCGCGAGGTGGCGATCGATCCAGCCCCAATACTCGGCGTCCGCGACCAGCCCGTGCTTGATCGCCTCCACGACGCCGCCCCGGAGGTGGGTCGAGCGGAGGGTGCGGACCGCGACCGGATCGATCAAGACGCCGGCGGGCGGATGGAAGGCGCCGACCAGGTTCTTGCCGTGGTGGGTATTGAGGCCGGTCTTCCCTCCAACCGACGCGTCGACCATGGCGAGCAGTGAGGTCGGGACTTGGAGGTAGGGAATCCCGCGGTGGAAGGTGGCGGCCACGAACCCGGTCAGGTCACCCACCACCCCGCCACCCACGGCGACGAGGCCGGCATCGCGGCCGAAGCCCAAGTCCAGGAGTTGGTCGGTCAGGTCGCTCCACCGGCGCCGACTTTTCGACCCTTCGCCGGGCGGGACGACCAGGACCGGGGCCTTGAGGTCGTGGGCGATCACCCGCGCCACGTTGCGGTCCGTGATGATCGCAAGGTGTCGCCCCGGGAGGCGTTCGGCCGCGAAGGCCGCGAGGCGTCCCAAGCCGCCGGGTTCGATGACCACCGGGTAGCTCCCGGTGGCGTGGCGGATCGTCACCACGTGACGTCGCCACGCCCTTCCCGGTGGTTGGCCAGCCGGGCCAAGGTAAACAACAGGTCGCTGAGCCGGTTCAGATACATCACGAACAGCTCCGGCACCGCGACGGTGTCACTCAGCGCGACGAGGTGCCGCTCCGCCCGGCGGCAAACCGTCCGGGCCACATGGAGCGCGGCGGCCTTGGGGGTGCCGGCGGGGAGCACGAACGCGCGGAGCGGCGGCAGTTCCTGGTCGGCCTGGTCCATGATCGTTTCGAACTCGGTGACCCGGTCCGGTGACAACTGCGCCTTCTCCAACGCGGCCCGGACCTTTTCCGGGTCGGGGGTGGCGAGATGGCCCCCGATCGAAAAGAGGTCGCGTTGCACCGTGGCGAACAGCTCGTCAAAGAACGCCTCGGGTTGATGGGCTCGGACCACGCCGATGAATGAGTTGAGTTCATCGATATCGCCATAGGCCGCGACGCGGGGGTGGTGCTTCGGCACCCGGCCGCCGCCAAACAAGCCGGTCGTGCCTTCGTCGCCGGTACGGGTGTAGATCTTCATGGCCGCTTCGTGGTCGGGTTGCCCATAGTATAGACGACTCGTCGTCGGGAGGTGCAGCGACCGAGATCGCCAATGGCAACGACGACA
Organism: Gemmatimonadota bacterium; assembly: GCA_009692115.1. Taxonomy (NCBI): domain Bacteria; kingdom Pseudomonadati; phylum Gemmatimonadota; species Gemmatimonadota bacterium. Next base: position 117,598 of record SHZU01000006.1, read on the forward strand.
CTGTCGATCCCCCGGGTCATCGTTCGGCCGCCCAGGGTGTGGTGGTTGGCCTGGACGCTGAACGTCCGACAGGGATCCTGGCTGGGTCGCTCCCGTTCGAGGTACCCGGACAGCGAATTGACTGGTCCGATGCTCCCGGTTTTGGCGCGGACCCGGCCCTCGAGTGGGCCCTGGCGAAACCGATTGCGGAGCGTGCCGGTCATCCCGCTTTGGGGCAATCCGGCGGCGAAGGCCTCGAACTCCGGGTGGCGGCGCATGAAGGCAAGCAGCCGGGCAAAGACCAGCGGCGAGATCGCGTTCTTGGCGGAAAGTCCGGATCCGTCGTGGATCATGATCTGGGTCGAACCGAGACCCACCTCGTCGATCAAGAACCGGCGCTCGACGGCGATGCCCTCTTGCCAGGATCCGCCCAGTCCGAACTGGCGGCCCAGTTGCTTGTTCAACATCTCGGCGATCCAATTCTGACTGACATTGAGGATCGGGAAGACCCAATCGGCCACCGGCCGAGAGACGATCTCGGCGAGGTCGGGCGAACCGCGGAGTGATGTCGGCTGGCCGTCGGTGGTCGGTTCGAGGGTGACCGTCACCACATTCTCATTGAAGCCGAGTCCCGAGACCGGTGCGCCGTAGTCCCAGACGATGTCGTCGTTTTCCCAGGTTGGGTGCACCAGGATTGGCTCGAAGGCGCTTCCATCCCCGACGATGGCCCCGGCAATCCGATTGATGCCCCGGGACCTGAGCGCGGCCGCCACGGGCCGGAGCCTGGCGGTCACGACGAGCTTGGTGTTGCTGGCCGGCATGAACAGGCGGTCGGCGTTCCGCCCGAAGACCAGGCGGCCCGCCGGATCGAGCATCGCGATGCCCCAGTGGTGGCGGTCGAGGGGGGCCTGGTCGAGGGCCATCGTTAGGCGGGCTTTGGCGTTTTGCCCCCCCGCTGAGTCGGCCCACCACCCCGCCGCGGCCAGGAACGACCAAACGGCTCGGCGTAGTGTCATGGAGCTGGTCACCTCATAGGATGGGCCGATCACGGGTCCTTGACGAGCGGCAAAAATAGCTGCCGGGACCGACCTTGCCGAGTGGTGGTGGCGTAACGTCAACAGGCTACTACATTTAGACCGTGGAATCAACTCGACGAATAGGAGTGGCTACGGTCGGCTCGGCTCGGCATGTGTTGCGGAATTGGGCAGTGAGGCTCGGGGGACTTCGAGTCGGTTTGATCCTGCCCGCAATCTTGATCGCCGGCGGGATCGGCTCGGCGGCTGCCCAGGAATCCGGGCGGCTGATCCGCCGGCTCACGTTTGAGGGGAATCAATCGATCGCGACGCTCGCGCTCGAGGCCGCGATTTCCACCACGAAGTCGAGTTGGTTCGTGCGGTCGGGGGTGGTTCGCTGGCTTGGTCTGGGCGAAAAGCGGTATTTGAACGAGCGGGAGTTCCGGACCGATGCGGCCAGGATTCGGCTCTTCTACCAATTGAGCGGGTTTCTGGATGCCCGGGTCGACACCGTCGTCGTGCGGATCCCCGGCGAGGCCCATATCACGTTTCGGATTACCGAGGGGGAACCGGTTCGGGTCCGGAGCTTCGTGGTGGCCGGCCTGGATTCGCTTGAAGACCGCGGCCGGTTGGTCGAGGATTTGCCGCTCCGAGTCGGGGCCCCCTACAACCGGTACTTGGTCGTGGCGACGGCCGACACGATTCAGAACCGACTCTGGAATCGTGGGTATCCCACGGCGTCGGTGCTGGTCGGAAAGCGGGCCGTTGACCGGGCCGCGCGGACGGCCGATCTGGAGCTGTTTGCGGATCTGGGTCTGCCGGCGACGATTGGGTCGATTCGAATCCAAGGGACGGTCGCCGTCGACTCGTCGTTCGTGCGGTCGCTGCTGGCGACCCGGACCGGGCGCCCGTTTCGCTATCTCGATCTCTATCGAAGCCAGCTCAACCTGTATCAGTCGGGACTGTTCCGATATGCGACCGTCGGGAATGACACCACGCTCTTCACCCTCGGCGACCCGACCGTGCCACTGACGGTCCAGGTCCAGGAAGGCCTCCTCCACCGGGCCCGTTCCGGGCTGGGCGTCGGAAGCAACGACTGTGTCCGGGCCAATGCTGGGTGGACGGCGCGGAACGTCGGGGGCCGGGGCCGTCAGATCGACATCGCCGGCGAGGTGTCGAAGATCGGGGTGTCGGCCACGCCGTTTCGTTCGACGATTTGTCGCGGGCTCGAGGACGACACCCTCGGATCGCGGAAAATGAACTACGGACTGTCGGTCTCGTTGCGCCGGCCGGTCTTCCTCTCGCCCTCGAATGCCCTGACGGGCACCTTGTTCGCCGAGCGGCGGTCGGAAACCCTGGTGTATCGCCGGGAGGAGATCGGTACCAGCGTGACGTTTTCGCGGGACGCGGGTTTCGGATTTCCGGTCTCGCTGACCTACCGCCTCGGGTACGGAACGACGCAGGCCGGGGCGGTCAGCTTTTGCGCGTTTTTTCTGGCGTGCCGGTCGGACGACGTGAAGCAGCTCCGGGACCGGCGGTTCGCGGCCATGCTGACCGGCACGGCCAGCCGCCAACGGGTCAACAACGTGCTCGACCCGACCCGCGGGTCCGTGGTCAGCTTCGAAGCGACCTTCAGCTCGCCGCTGATCGGGTCAACCCGCTTCTCGGAGTTTACCAGATTGGTGGCCGAAGCGTCCTGGTACCGGCCGTTAGGCAGCTCCGTGGTGCTGGCCGCCAGGGTCAAGGGCGGGCTGATCTTCTCGCCGCAGCTCCGCTTGGCGGCGGGCGCGGCCAACTTCGTACCGCCGGAGCAGCGATTCTATGCCGGTGGCGCCAACGATGTCCGCGGGTATGACCGCAACGAGCTCGGACCGGTGGTGTACGTCACCCCCGTCGGCAACGTCGGGCCGGGCGGCGCCGTCACGACCGCGGACTCCGTCCAGGTCGCGCCCATCGGCGGCAACACGCTGGTGCTCGGGAACCTCGAGCTTCGGTTGCCCTCGCCGTTCTTGAACGGCCGGCTCCGCTGGGTTGCCTTCGTCGACGGGGGAGGGGTCTGGGAGCGGGGCAGCACCTTGGGGGCCGGCGTGCGGGTCACCCCGGGCGCGGGGGTTCGCTTCACCACCCCGCTCGGGCCGATGCGACTCGACGTGGCCTACAACGGATCGGCCCTCCCCGAGGGCGCGTTGTATTCGGTCCAGGATGAGGTTCTCACCCTGGTGCGAAGTGACTATCGCAAGGCCGCGGGCCGAAAGCTCAACTTCCAGGTGTCGGTTGGGCAGGCGTTCTAGATGAGACGCGTCGTGGCGCGTTCGGTCTACGTGGTGCTCTTGGCGCTGGTGGCGTCCGCGCTTGGCACGGTGACGGCCATGATGCGGACCCCACCGGGCCGGGACCTGTTGGCCCGGCTTCTGTCGGAGGAGTCCAACCGTCTGGTGCGAGGGTCGATCACGATTGGGCGGATCCGCGGCGACTTTGTCTCGACCCTCACGCTCGATTCGGTGGTAATTCGCGACACCACCGGCGCGCTGCTCGCCGACGTCGGCCAACTCGACCTCCGGTTTCGGCTCGCCAACCTGCTGAGCAAGCGGTTCTTGTTCGACGCGGTCCGGGCCGTGGCGCCACGGCTCGAGGTTACCAAGCATCGCGGCGGCCGGATGAACTACCAAGAAATTCTGAAGCTCGACGAGGGTCCGCCGGGCACCGGCCCCGGCACCCTGCTTCAGCTCGACCGGTTGGAGATCGTGGACGGACAGCTGACGATCCGGACCCCGTGGAATCCAGATGGCCGATTGACGACTGACACCCAGCGCGACTCGGCGTTGGCGGCGGAGCGGGCCCGTCCGGGACGGACCATCGAGGCGGGCGCGTTGCCGACCGACAGCTTGATGCTGGTCCGAGTGGTCAGTCGGCTTCACGGCCGGTTTCCATCGATGCGGATTTCCTCTCCGGACCGCCGCCCGTTTTCCACCACTATCGACTCGTTGGCGGCGGCGGTCAGCGATCCGGGCCTCACGATTCGTGACCTGAAGGGGGAGGTCACCCAGGGGGGAGACAGCCTGCTGTTCCGGTTGAACCGGGCGGCGTTGCCCGCCACGGTGGTCAGCGGGTCCGGCCGGCTCGATTGGCCGGCCGACACGGTGCTTTACCAATTTGCGCTCTCGGCAACCGCCGTTGACTTGGCCGATCTCCGCTGGGTTTCGCCGGAATTTCCGGCGCTTGCCGGGGTCGGGCAAGTCACGGCCAATTCGCTGGCCGGGAGCCGGACCGAGTACGATATCACCGGGCTCGACCTCCGGGGCGGCGGTAGTCGGGTCCGCGGTGATATGGTGGCCATCCTGGACAGCTATCGGGGGCTCGGGTTCCGGGGGCTCTCGCTCTTGTTGCAGAATTTCGATTTGGAAACCGTTCGGCCGTACCTCGACACCCTGCCGTTCGCCGGGCGGATCGCGGGTCCACTTAGGGCCGCCGGATTCTTCGACCGGATGTCGGTCGAGGCGGACTGGCAGTTCGCGGACGGCCGGGTCGAGGGGGGCGCGTCGAACCGGGTGGCGTTCGCGGGCGATCTGAGCTTCGGCGGGGCGGAGGGGATTTTTTTCCACAAGATGGCGCTCCGGCGGTCGGACTTTGATCTCCGGACGGTGCGGATGGTGACGCCCGCGGTTCGGCTGGACGGGCGATTGGTGCTCGACGGGTCGCTGGCGGGGCCGTGGCGGAATGTGGTATTCGACGGCCGGGTCGAGCACCAGGACGGCGATCGTCCGATGAGCGCCCTGACTGGTCGCACTCGGCTCGACACCCGCGGCGCCCTGCTCGGTGTCGACGCCGTCCTCACGGTCGACACGCTGGCCTTCGACGGGATTCGCCGAAGCTTTCCAACCACCCCGATGCGAGGCTCGGTTCGGGGCTCGGTGCGCTTGGCGGGATTCATGGATTCGGTGAGGATCGAGGCTGATGTGGCCGGCGCGATCGGGCACTACCGGGTGACCGGGGAGGCGGGCCTCCTCCCCCCCCGATGGGAAGCCCGGGGCCTCCGGATCGATTTCACGAATGCCGACGTGGCGATGGTGGGCGGCCGGGGACCGTCGACCCGGCTGACCGGCCGGCTTGATCTCTCGGGGCGGATCGACAGTCTGGTGGCGCCGGAGGCTGGCCTTGCACTCCGGCTTCAGGCGGGGCGGATCGCGGATCTTGCCATCGATTCGGGTTCGATGCGGCTCTCGATCCACGACAGCCTGCTGACCGTCGACACCGCGGCCGTGCATTGGTTGGGCGGCGGGTTTTTCAGCCGGGGCACCCTGGGCTGGTTCGAGCCCCATCGGGGGATCCTGTCGGTGGAGGCCGTGGCGTTGAGCCTGGCGCCGTTTGATTCGCTGCTGGCCTCCCTCGCCAGCCTCGCCCGGGGCCAGATCAGCGAGGAGGATCTGCTGAGCGGCCGGGGGCGATTCGGCGCCACGGTGACCGGATCGCTGGACCGTTTCGTGGTGAAGGGATCGGCACGGGTCGACTCGGTCGGGTGGTTCGACTCCCGGCTCCGGCTCGGGAGCGGCACCCTCACGGCAGAGGGCGGCCGGCTCGATTCGCTGCGCTTCAGGACCGCGTTCACGATCGACACGGTGGTCCGGGGCCGGTTGGTGTTCGACGACCTCGGCGTTTTGGCGGACGGGTCGCCGACGGACTTTCGCTGGACGGTCGGTGGCGGTGGCCGGGGCGGGAGCCGCCTGACGGCTTCGGGGGGATGGTCCGATCCGGTGAAGGGGCCCCGGGTCTTCAAGGTCGACTCCTTGGCCGTTGCGGTCGGGGGACGACGATGGGTGCTCGAACGCCCGACGGCGGTGGTGCTCGATTCGGTGGCCATTACCGATAGCGTCGTGCTCGCGACCGATGATGGGTCGGGATTGATCGAGTTGTCGGGGAGCCTGCCGGGCCGAGGCCAGGGCCGGGCCGAGATTCGGGCGCTGGGTGTGGCGTTAGGCGATCTGTATGCGCTGGCCCAGCGCGACACGACCGGCCTCCGGGGGCTGGTCGCGATCGATGCGAGGATTTCGGGCACCCAGAAGGCTCCGACATTCCGGGGGTCGGCGACGGTGACCGGACCGGTCGTCGGCGACGTGGTGGCCCCGTTGGTGCGGACCGTGTTCAACTACGAAGACCGGGTGCTGCAAGCCAACCTTACGTTCTGGCGGACCGGCCGGCCGGTTCTCGACGTCGACGCGGTGCTGCCCCTCGACTTGGCCCTCGCCGCGGTGTCCCGACGTCAGTTGGCAGGGCCGATCGCGATCCGCGGTCGGGCCGACAGCGTCGACCTTGGGGTGATCGAGGCCTTTACCCCGAATCTCCGGAAGGTGCTCGGAACGCTGGCGGTCGACGCGACCGTGGGCGGGACCTGGGATGCCCCCCGGCTCGGGGGGTATCTCCGGGTCCGTGATGGTGCCGCTTATGTGCCAGGACTCCGGGTCACCTACGGCCCGATCAATGGCCGGATCCGGATGTCGGGTGACTCGCTGATTGCCGACTCGATCGTAGTCCGGAGCGGCTTCGGATCGGCCACCATCGGCGGGGGTATGCGGCTCGAACGGTTGACCCATCCGGTGCTCGGTCTCACGCTGTCCGCCGCTGACTTCGACCTGATCGATGTGCCCGATTACCTGACCCTCCGAGCCACCGGCGATGTGGCCCTCGCCGGCCCGATCGAACGGCCGGTCATGACCGGGAGCGCCCGGGCGACGTCGACGGTGCTCTATTTTTCCGATCTCATCACCAAGGACATCGTCAACCTGGAAGATCCGGCCAATGCCGATCTGGTCGACACCACCGCCCTCCGGGCCCAGAATATCCGGGCTCAGTTTCAAAGCCGGTTTCTCGATTCCCTGGCGATCCGGGACCTTCGGTTCCGGATCGGTCAGGACGTCTGGCTTCGGTCGAACGAGGCCAACATCCAACTTGAAGGCCAGGTCACGGTTAACAAAGAGCGGCGCCAAAGCCGTCGGAGCGAGTATCGGATCAGCGGCCAGTTAACGACCCCAAGGGGGGCGTACACGCTCAAGCTCGGGCCGGTGTTCCGCACCTTCACCGTGGACCGGGGGACGGTCCAGTACTTCAACACCTCGGATTTGAACGCCCAACTCGATGTGTCAGCGCAGTACGTCGTGCGGACCGGGGCGGGAGGCGGGCAAGACGAATATCCGGTTATTGCCAGGATTACCGGCACGTTGCTGGTGCCCAGGCTCAATCTGGCGAGCGAACCCGGCCGGGCGCCGATGTCGGAGCGAGACCTCCTGTCGCTGCTGGTGACCGGAAGCAACTCGAGTGGCTTTCTGGCCCGGAGCGGGGAAGTGTTCAACCCCCAGTTGCTCGCCTCATTGGCCTCGTCCGCCTTTCTCTCGGAGATCGAGCGGGCGTTGATTTCGTCGCCGAATGCCGCCTTTGACCTGATCGAAATCCGTCCGGGCGTGGCCCAGGGTAACACGCTGTTCTCAAACGGCGGGAGCGTGACCCAGCTTTCGTTAGGTCGGCAGTTGGGGCGTCGGTTGTTTGCCACGCTCAACTTGGGCGGCTGCCTCCAGCGGTTCGAGTTCGCCCGTCAGTATTTTGGGGCGACCATCGAGTATCGCCTCCACCCCTCACTCAAGTTCCAGATCGCGGCAGAGCCGGTGCAATCATGCTTGGCTCAATCGGCGACGCCGCTGACCCGGTCCAACCGGTACCAGTTCGGTGCGGACCTCAAATGGGATCGGGATTACTGACATGGCGCGCGCCGTGCTGATCTCCAACCCGGTTGCCTCCCGGACCACGATGGAGCTTGCCGATACGGTGCGGCGGACCTTCCGGGCCGGGGGCTGGGGTGTCGACTGGCTCGTGACCCGCGGCCCCGTCGATGCGCGGCGGTTCGCCGAGGCGGCGGTCGAGTCGGGGGCGGACGCGGTGGCGGTGCTCGGTGGCGACGGGACCACCATGCAGGCGGCCGCCGGTTTGGTGGGGACCGGGGTCCCGTTAGGCTTGGTGCCTGGGGGGACCGGCAATGTGCTCGCCGGCAATCTTCGGATTCCGGCCGGCCCGATCCAGGCCACCGAACTGATTCTCCGGGGCCGACGCCGGCTGATCGATCTCGGTCGGATCGACCGGCCCGACGGGATCCACTACTTCGGTGTGGCGTGCGGGGCGGGTGCCGATGCCCGGATCATGGGCGGTACCCCGCCGGACATCAAACGGACGCTCGGCATCGGGGGCTACTTCAATACCGTCATGGAGCAACTTCCCGCGATTCGGTCGGTTCCGTTTCGGATCACGATCGACGGTGAAACAACCGAAAGCCGGGCGGCGGTGGTGCTGGTGCTCAATTGCGGCGAGATCATCCCCCCGTTCATCCGGGTCAGCCGGACGGCGGCGCCGGATGACGGTTGGTTCGACGTGCTCGCCTTCGAGATGGATTCGCCGTGGCAGGGGGTCCGCGGGTTGCTCCGCGTGCTCGCCAACGTGGCGCTCGACACCGGGGAGACTGGGTTTCTCAGCTACGGCCGGGGCCGCGAAGTGACGATCGATGCCGATGCGGCCGAGCCGGTACAGTTCGATGGCGACGTCGCCGGCGTGACGCCGGTTACCGCCATCATGCAGGCCAATGCGATTTACGTGATGACGCCCGAATCATGACCAGGTTACGCATTCCTACCCAGGTGAGACGATGACCGACTCGATTTTGCTGGTGCACGACGACCCCTCCGTCCTTCGCGCGATCGGGGCCCGGTTCGAAGAAACCGGCCACGAGGTCATTCGTGAGTTGTCGATCGAAGCCGGCGTCGCAACCCTGGCCCGGCTGACTCCCGATGCCGTGTTGCTCTCGATGAGTCTCGGGGCCGTTCCCGGCGCCATTGGATCGCTCGGGGCCGACGAGGCTCCCGTCGTCCTCTTTGGCGACGGCCCCGATCCCGCGGTGGCCGCCCAGCTGATCGAGGCCGGTGCGTGCCAGGTGGTCGACACCAGAGCCAACCCCGGCGTGCTGCTCAAGGTGGCGTCCGCCGTGGCGCGGACCACCCGAAATCGGCGGGTGACCCGAACGATGATGGAACGATCAGCCCCCGCCCACGGGCTCGATTCGCTGGGGACCTCGGCGGGGATGAAGCAGCTGGCCCATCAGATTTCCCTCCTGGCCCAAAGCGACCGGACCACGCTGATGCTCACCGGCGAGTCGGGCGTCGGGAAAGCGTGGGCCGCGCGGCTGATCCACGACCTGGGCTCCCGAGCCGGCAAGCCGTTTCTTGAAGTCCGGTGCAGCGGGGCGAATCCCGCGTACCTCGAGTCCCTGTTGTTCGGCCATGAGCGGGGCGCTTTCGTGGAGGCCACCGGACGCCGCCGCGGGTTGCTGGAGATTGCCGATGGGGGCACCCTTCTGCTCCGCGAGATTGGCGACCTCCCGGCGGAAATCCAGCCGAAACTCCTCCGGGTCCTCGAAACCAGAACCTTCCGGCGCCTGGGCGGCAACGACGACATCAGCGTCGATACCCGACTGATCGTGACGACCCGCCGGAATCTGTCCGCGGATGTCGAGGCCCACCGATTTCGGGAAGATCTCTTCTACCGCTTGAGTGTGATGCCGTTGGCGCTGCCGCCCGTCCGGGACCGGAGTCAGGAAGACCGGCTCGGCCTGGTGACGCTGATGCATGAGGATCTCAAGACCCTGATGCCCGATGGGCCCCAGGCGCTCGTGGTCGACGCCCACGAACGGTGTCTGGCTTACTCCTGGCCCGGCAACCTCCGCGAAATGCAGAACGTGCTCGAGCGGGCCATGCTGGTGGCCAAGGGGCAGGTGACCATCAACGTCGAGCACCTGCCGGGAGAGTTCCGGGCCCGAACCGGACTCGGCGACCGCCGTCACACGCCGATGACGCTGGAGGCCCTCGAGCACCAGCATATTGACCGGACCCTTCGGTATCACGGAGCCAACCGGACCCGCGCTGCGAAGGAGTTGGGAATTTCCCGGGCCACCTTGATCAACAAGATCAAGCTCTACCAAATCGTCGACTGAGGAGGCCGCATGCCGGGAGAGAAGAAGACCCCGACCGATTCGATGACCTGCCGGGCCTGCGGCCGGGACGAGCGGGCGTCGGAGGGATATCCCTGCGACGGCTGCGGCACGTTCATCTGCCTCATCTGCATGTTCCGCGGTGTCGTCCGGTGCACCGAGTGCCAGCAGGCCGAAGGCCAGGCCCCCGCGGAGCCCGCGTGACCCGCCGATTGGTGCTGTTCGATATCGACGGAACGTTGCTGTTGTCGGGCGGAGCCGGCCGCCGGGCGATCCTGGCCGCGGTTGCGGACGACGCCGGGATTGGGCCGGAACAAGTGGACCAAGTCCGGTTTGACGGCAAGACCGACCCCCAGATCGTCACCGAGCTGTTCGAGGCGGCCGGCCATCCGGAGCGGCCGGATCCCGCCCGGATCGGGCGGGTCCTCGACCGGTATCTCAGCTACCTCGAGCAGGACTTGGCCCAATTCGCGGGCCGGTCCACCGTCATGCCGGGGGTCGGACCCCTGCTCCAGTCGTTAGTTGATGACGATCGCATCGTCCTCGGGCTGCTGACCGGTAATGTGACCCGGGGCGCGATGCTCAAGCTCCAGGCGGTCAAGATCCAAACCGAGCAGTTCCAAGTCGGAGCCTACGGTTCTGACCACCATATCCGGGCCGAGCTCCCGGCCATTGCGGTCGACCGGGCCAGGGCGATCTTCGGGCGGCGTCCCAAGGGCGAGGAGATCGTCATCATCGGTGATACCCCGGCCGACGTGACGTGCGGCCGGGGCGTGGGTGCCCGATCGATCGGGGTGGCGACCGGGAGCTTTTCGACCGATCATCTCGCGGGGGCCGGGGCCGACCACGTCTTGGTCGACCTCTCCGATACCGCGGCCGTCCACGCGACCATTCTCGGGACCCGCTGAATGCTGGAGCGGGAACTGAAAGCCGTGGTCGCCGACCCGGAAGTGATCAAGGCCAGGCTCACCGCCGCCGGTGCGTTGGTCCAGTTCCGAGGACAGATGGCCGATCGCCGGTTCGACCGGGCCGATGAATTAGCCGCGCGAGATGAGGTGCTTCGAGTTCGCGAGTATCGAGGCACGGACGGGTCGATCGACATTCAAGTGGCCTGGAAGGGACCGACCACCGTCGAGGCCGGCTATAAAATCCGCGACGAGCACGAGTTCGGGGTCGTCGGCGCGGAGGGCCTGGCCAGGGTTATGGCGGCGCTCGGATATCGGCCGGTCCATGCGATCGACCGGTACGTCGAGTGCTACGGTGTGGCCGAGGCCGTCGTCCGGCTGGAGTGGTACCCCCGGATGGATGTGCTGATGGAGGTCGAAGGCCCCGCCGGGGCCATCGAGCAGGCCGTCGCGCTGTTGGGTGTGGCCCGGGAGGCGTATCACACCGATGCGTTGGCGGCGTTCGTCGGCCGCTATGAGATCCGGACCGGTCAGCGTGCGGCGGTGTCGCTCGCGGAACTCGGCCCCGACCGGCCGAGTTGGGAAGCGCTCCGGTGATCGCCGAGATACCCGAGATTGGCCCTTATCTTGGCCGGCTCGCGGATGCGGTCCGGCGATTCTCCGATCCCGGCGTCGGGCTTGACGCGGTTCGACTTCAGTTGGTGACCGATCTCTTCGAGCGAACCCAATCGGCCCGGGAGTTCTTGCTGACGGGCGATGAGGGGGGCGGGCGTGCCGCGCTCGACCGGGGTGCCTGGCTCGAACTGTGGCGGCGGGCGGCCCACCAAGCCGCTTCGAACACGAGTGCTCTCATTGCCGGGCGGATCTCGGCGGCGGGAAAACGATCTGGCTATCCCGCCCGCCGCCTAACGTCGTTGCTTCCGACGGAGGAAACCCGGCGGATCCTGGTGGCGAAGGTCGAAGCGGCGGGGATTCCGCTCGAGAGCCGGTTGGCTCGCGGGTTTCCCGCCGGCTCTGGCTGGTGGGATGCAGTTCGCCGGGCCGTCGTGGCGTTGGAGGATTCCTGGGAGGATCTCGAAATGGTGATCCAGGCCGAGCTGGCCGCCGCGGAACCGGTGGTGGAGCGAGTCGGGCAGTGGAAGCCGTCGCCGGCCCCGTGGTTCATTGCCCTTGCGGTTGGGCTGGTCGTCTCGGGGTGGTTCGGTCTGGTGCTTGGGGGGTACCTGCCCAGACCGGAGTGGCTTGACCCCGTGAACGATTGGTTCTGGAGCCTGCCATGGCCGTGATTGGGCTGGGTGTTGACGTCGTGGACATTGCCCGCGCGGAGGCGATGCTGGTCGCTCACCGGAAGCGGGTGATTGAGCGCTTGCTGACCGCCGATGAGATTGCATACGTCACCAGCATGCCTCATCCGCCCCGCCATCTGGCGGTGCGGCTGGCCGCCAAGGAGGCGGTGTATAAGGCCTTGCAGTCGCTGCCGAATTCGCGGGCGATCGGGTGGCGGGAGATCGAGGTGGTGCGGGGTGAATACGGTCGCCCAACCATTCGATTGCATGGCCTGGCGGCCCGGGTCGCGGGTGAACGGGTGGGTGCCAAGATCCATGTCTCACTGACCCACTCCGATCTTTCCGCCGTGGCGACGGCGATTCTCGAAGACTGACTCCTTCCAATTCCGAGCCCGGCGCTCTAGTTTAGGGCCGATGCAGCGGAACTACTTGAAACTCATTCTCATCCTAGCGGCCGCGGCCGGGACATTGATTCCCGATCCGGCCGCTTCGCAGGCTCCCCGACCGGATTCGGCCCAAGTTCTTCGAAGGGTGGCCACCACCGCCCGCCTCGCCGCCGAAGAGTATGGACTCGGTGTCCGCGGCGGCGTGGTTGTTCTGGCGCCCGAAGTTGATGAAGCCAAGTTGTTTCTCGCGGAAGCCCGCAAAGCCGCCGGATTACTCCCGGCAGGCCATTCGGTCCCGACCGTCGAGGCTCTGGCCAGGATCATTGCGCAAGTTGAGCAGACGGGATCGCCGGACTCGGTCCAGCGTGACGTGGAAGCGCTCGTGCAGGGGCTCGCTCGGGCGATGCAGGTGACGATTGACGAAGTGCCGGCCGCGGCGCCTTCGCTGGCCCGCGGCGAGTCGATCTACCGGCGGCAGTGCGCCGCTTGTCACGGTCTGACCGGCGGCGCCGACGGCCCATCGGCTCTTGGTCTGAGCCCGCCGCCAAGCCGGCTGGCCGATTCAGTGTTTTTCCACGAGGCCAGCCCGCTCGATTTCTACCGGCGGATCACGATCGGGGTGGCCGGAACGGCCATGGCCAGCTTCGAATCCTCGTTGTCGGTGGCGGACCGCTGGGCGGTGGCCCTGTACGCCAGCACCCTCCGATTGCCGCCGGCTCGGGGGTCGGTGCCGGCCGGTCTGGCCGGCTTTTCGAAAACCGCCGTCCTTGGCGATGCCGCCCTGCTCGACTCCCTCGGCAGCACCTCGCTGGCTCGCGTCGCGGCCATTCGAGCGGTCGCGGACGGATCCGCCGTGCGGGACGTCGGGTCGGTGTTCGCGACCGTCCGGGCCCGGATCGACTCAGTGTTCGAGTTGGCGACGTCCGGCCAGCCCGACGCGGCCCAAAGCGCCGCCATTGGGGCCTACATGGCCTTCGAGGCACTTGAGCGCGAGCTCCGAATCAAAGATCCTGCATTGGTGGCCCGGGCCGAGCGGGCGTTTGCCGCGCTCCGCGAGCCGGCGGATCGGGCCACCCAGGCGGCGGTGCGCGAGGAACTGATTCGGGTTCTCGACCGGTCGGAACGGACCCTCGGGACGTCGTTGACCCCGATCTCGCTCTTCATCCAGTCTTTCCTCATTCTGATCCGCGAGGGTCTCGAAGCCATCCTGGTCATTGGCGCCTTGATTGCCTTCTTGGGGAAGGTCGGCGCTAGTGACCGACGCCGGCATATCCACCTTGGTGTGGTGGCGGCCCTGGTGCTCAGCGTCGTCACGGCGGTGGTGATCGAGACCATCTTCCGGATCAAGCCGGCCCAGCAAGAGGCGCTCGAAGGCCTGACGATGGTCATCGCGACGGTCATGCTGTTCTCCGTGAGCTATTGGTTGCTGTCGAAAATGGAGGTGGCCAAGTGGAATCAGTTCGTGAGGAGCAAGCTGTCGGCGGCGCTGACGAAGCGCTCGATGTTTGCCCTGGCCTCGGTGGCCTTCTTGGCGGTGTACCGGGAGGGTTTCGAAACGGTGCTGTTCTATAAAGCCCTGGCGGTCTCCGGCGGGACCAGTGAGACGGCGGCTCCGATCGTGCTCGGCTTCCTGGTGGCGGCGGCGGTCCTCGGTGCGGTGTACGTCGCGATCAATCGGTTCGGGGTTCGGCTACCACTCCGGCCGTTCTTCGGCGTCACCAGCGGACTGTTGTACGTCATGGCTTTCATCTTTGCCGGCACCGCGGTGGCAGAGTTGCAAGAGGGCGGCTTCCTCAGCTTGACGCCAATCGACTGGATGTTCCGGGCCCCGACCTTCGGGATCTATCCGACCATCGAGTCGTTGGTAGCCCAAGGAGTCCTGGTAGTGTTGGCCGGGACGGCGTTGGTGTGGACGTTCATCATCGCGCCCCGCCGGGAGATTCCGGCGGGGCTGCCCGCTACGACGGCGCCTTCGTCAGATAGGCGCCCGGGGCGGGGTTCGCGGCGCGGGCGAGCCGGTTCACGACCACAAGCCCAGTAATCACGACCAAGAGGCTAGTGGCTTGGGCAATAGTGAACACCCCCAAGACCCGGTCGTCTTTGGCGCGCAGGACCTCCACCAAGAATCGTTCGGTCCCCGCAAACATCAGATAGGCCCCGAACAGCCACCCGAATGGCCGGGTGCCGAGCCGCCAGCGCCATAGCACCATGAACACGCCCAGCATGATCGCGACCTCGTACAACTGGGTCGGATGGACGGCCAGCACGGTGGATGGATCGGTACCGGTGGGCACGGGGATCCCGAACAAATTCGCCAGGTTCCCGGCGGTTGACGGGGGAAGTCCCTGGGGAAACTTGACCGCCCACGGGAGGTCGGTCGGCCGGCCGTAGTCATCGCCCACGACGAAGCAGCCGATCCGCCCGATGGCGTAGGCTCCCGCGAGCGCCGGGGCCGAGAGCTCCGCAGTGATCCGGATCGGGACCCCGCGCCGCCAGCCGTTCAATACCACGGCGGCCAGGCCTCCAAGGAAGCCCCCGTACCACACCAGGCCGCCGCGCGATAACAGGGCACCCATGTCCTGGGTCAGCGCCACGTACCAGAGCTTGGCCCCGAGGACGCCGCCGATGACCGCCGCCACGATCATGTCGGCGCCGTATTCCTCGTTCCACCGGCGCCGCCGAAGCTCCAGGGCAATCAGCCAGCCGCCGACCACGAACCCCAGCATCATCGCGATGCCGAAGCCGGTGATCTCGAAGCTGCCGATCCGAAAGACGAGTGGGTACACCGTAGTCATGAGGAGGTCTTTGCCAGGTGGAGGTCGGCCGGCCGGACCAGGCCCGGCATCGGTTGCCAATCGAAGGGTTCGAGGTCGGGCCCGCTCCGCTCGCCGCGGGCCAAGTGCCACGCCCCGGCGGCCGCGATCATCGCGGCGTTATCGGTGTTGAGTCGGGGCGAGGCGACCACGACCTCGGCGCGGGCGCCGAGCCGGTCCCGAAGCCGAGCGGCCAGGGTCCGGTTGCAGGCGACTCCGCCGACGAGCGTGGCTCGGCGCCTGCCGAGCGCTTCGGTGGCCCGGGCGGTTTTTTCGACCAGGACGTCGATCGCGGCGTCCTGGAATCCCCGCGCCAGGTCGGCTCGGTCATGGTCGAGGTCGGGGCTGGCGCGAACGGCGCGGAGGACGGCCGTCTTGAGTCCGCTGAACGAAAATGCCAATCCGTCCTTGAACAGGGGGCGGGGAAATCGGAACCGGGCCGGGTTGCCGGTGGCGGCCAGTTGTTCGAGGGCGGCGCCGGCGGGGTAGTCCAATCCGAGCAGGGTGCCGACCTTGTCAAACGCTTCGCCGGCGGCGTCGTCGAGCGTCTCGCCCAGCAAATGGTATTCGCCCCAGGCCGGCACATCGATCAGCATGGTATGTCCGCCGCTGACCAGCAGCGCGACAAACGGAGCCTCGAGGGTGGGATCTTCGAGCCAAGGCGCGAAGAGATGCCCTTCGTGGTGGTGGACGCCGATGAGTGGTTTGCCGAGCGACAATGCCAGGCCCTTAGCGTACATCACCCCCACCAGGAGCGCGCCGATCAAGCCGGGGCCGGCGGTCACCGCGATCGCCGTGATGTCCTCCGGGCTCACCCCCGCTTCAGCGAACGCCCGGGCCACCACGGGGTCGATGGTCCGGACGTGGGCCCGGCTGGCGAGTTCCGGGACGACGCCGCCGAACACCCGGTGCACATCCTGGGACAAGATGACCAGGCTGCGGAGCATTGGCCGCCCGCCGTCGATGGCAAGCAGGGCGGCCGAGGTCTCGTCGCAACTGGTCTCGATCCCGAGGATGAGGTCAGCCACCCGGGGCGGGTACCACGGCGGGGGCGGCTGGAGCGAGCGCGATCCCCAGCAATTGGGCAATGGTCTGGCGGCTCGCGTCAGAACTCCACGGATGCTCGCCGATGATCTTCTTGACGATGATGCCGTCTTGGTCGATCAGGAAGCTCTCGGGGAACATGATTGTCTGGAAGGCCTTCTGGACCGAGCCGTCGCCGTCGTGAAGAATGTCGAAGGTCAGCCCGAATTCCTCGGCAAAGGCCAGGACATCTTTGGTGTCGCCTTCGTCGACGCTGACCGCGGCGATCTTGAACCCTTTGGGCCCGAGCTCCTTATAGAGCTGTTCCATGGCCGGCATCTCTTTGCGGCAGGGGACGCACCACGTGGCCCAGAGGTTGACCAGGACGACTTTGCCCCGGTAGACGCCTTGCATCGAAACCGTATCGCCGGTTTTCAGGTTGACCGCCGAAAATCGAGGGGCACTTTGGCCGACCTCGACCGGACGGGGCCGGTTGCCGAATTTCACCAGGGCATAGGCGCCCGCGACGAGGCCCAGCACGATCGCGATGACGAAGGTCCATTGTTTGCGCATGGATCAAGAATACTAGGGAGAGGTGTCGTCCGGTCAGTGCCCCTGGCGATCCTAGGCGATGGTCCTGGGAACGCAGGCCGCCTTGAGCCCCGCTACCGCGGCCGCCGGGTCGGCCGCCCCGAAGACGGCGGTCCCGGCCACGAACATCTCAGAGCCTGCCTGATAGGCGGTGCCGATCGTCTGGGCGGTGATGCCACCGTCGATTTCGATGAGCGCGGAAGAACCGGCCTCATCGAGCATGGCCTTGAGCCGGCGGATCTTGTCAGTGGCGCCGGGCCAGTACCCCTGGCCCCCGAATCCGGGGTTGACCGACATGACCAACACCAAGTCGAGATCGGGAATCACTTCGGCGATCAGGGAGAGCGGGGTGCCGGGGTTGAGCACGAGCCCCGCCTTCATTCCGCGTTCCCGGGCCGCCGCGAGTTGCCGCTGCACGTGGCGAGTCGCCTCCGGGTGGAACGCGAACGTGTGGGCCCCGAGGTCGGCATACTCCGCCAGGTATTTTTCCGGTTCCGTCACCATCAGGTGGACGTCGAGCGGAAGGTCGGTGAGTTTTCGGAGGGCCTTGATGACCGGGCCACCGAACGTCAGGTTCGGGACGAAGTGGCCGTCCATGACGTCGATGTGAATCCAGTCGGCCCCACCGGCTTCGACTTGGCTGATCTGTTCCTTGAGCCGGCCGAGATCGGCGGCCAAGACGGAGGGGGCAATCCGGGCGGGCTTCATCAATTGGTCTCCGCGACGATCAGGTCGATTCGGGTTCGGTGGACGGCGCGGGACCCCGCCGCCGGCAGTTGCTCGAGGACGGAGCCCGGCGGTCCCCGGCGGCCGTCCCCCGTCCGGATCCGGCCCGCCGTAAACCCGGCGGCTTCCAAGCGGCGCTTGGCGTCGTCAGGCCGGAGGCCGACGACGTTAGGCACGTCGAGTTCCGCCGGCCCTTGGCTCACGATCAGGTCAATAGTGCTTCCTGGTTTCTTGGGCGCCCCGGCCGCGGGTCTGGTGTTGACGATGACGTCCGGGTCGGCTCCACCGGGCACGGTGTCGACGCCACCGACTTTGAGGCCGGCGGTGATCAGGACCCGAATGGCGGCCTCGAGCTCAAAATCGGTCAGGTCCGGCACCAGAATCGGCGACGGGCCGGCGCTCTTCGTCAGGGTGACCGTGGTGCCCTGCGGGACCACCAGGTCGGGCGGGGGATCCTGCCACAGCACCGTGCCAGCGGGCGCCTCCGGATCGGCCTCCTCACCCTCGACCTGGACCTTGAAGCCCTGGCCCGACAACGACTGCTCGGCGGCTGCGATCGGAAGCCCGATCAGGCGGGGCACGACATGGTCCTGTTGGAAGATCGGTCCCGGGTACGCGATGCAGGTCGTGAGATACCCGGCCAGTCCCGATCCGAGCAGGACCACCGCCGTCGTCAAGCGCCGCCGCCCCACGATCGTCTTCGGCAAGGGGATTCGAGGTCGTCGAGGCGGGTTCGGCGTCGTCATCACAGGATTCTGCGCAGTCGGGCGGCATAGGCGCCATCCGTTCCGTGCCGTTGGGGCAACACGACCAAATCGCCGTCAGCGTTCAGCAACTCGGCCGGGACATTGGTCGACGGTTCGCGGCGAAACCGGGGGTCGCCATCGAGGAATCGGGCGACCTGGGCTTCGTTCTCCTCGGGCTCCAGCGAACAGGTTGCGAATAATAGTAATCCCCCCGGGGCCACGACTTCGGCGGCCTGGATCAGAAATCGGCCGGCCTGATAGGCCAAGCTCTGTAGAGCCTCGGGCGCGACCCGCCACCGAGCGTCGGGATGACGGGCAAAAGTGCCGGTGCCGAGGCAAGGGACGTCGAGCAAAACCGCCCCAACGGGCCGAATCGGTGGTTTGGTCACGTCGGCCAACAACGCCAGCACGTTGGGTGGCGCCGCCCGCGTCAGATTTTCGGCCAGCCGGCGGACCCTGACTCTCGTCCGGTCGGCCGCGATGACCAGCGACCGTCCGGTTGCGAGCGCAATGGACTTGCCGCCGGGCGCGGCACAGGCGTCGTAGAGAATGGCGCCCGGGTCGGGGGCCAAGAATCGGGTCACCAGCCGCTGAGCCGGGTCCTGGACGACAAAGGCACCGTCAGCGTATCCGGGCATCTCCGCCGGCTTCTTGGCCGAGACGATGAGCCCCGCGTCGAACGGAGCCGGCCGGAACGTGATCCCGGCCGCGGTCAGGCCGGCTTCCACTTGGCTCCGCGACCACCGGGCGGGCTGGATCACCAACTTAGGCCGGGTGTTGTTCCAGGTCAGCAGGCCGGGGGTTTCCTCTGGCCCGAACCGGGCCAGCCATCGCGCCACCAGCCACTCGGGGTGGGAAAACTCGCGGGACAGCATCGCGGCGCCACCCTCGGTTCCCCCCAAGTCAACCCGATCGGCGTGGCCGTCCGCCATTCGGCGGAGCACCGCATTGACGAACCCCGCGACCTTGCGTCCTCCGAACCGCCGGGCCACCCCGACGGTGCTTTGCACGGCGGCATGGGGAGGCACCCGGTCCAAGTGCAGTAGTTGGAATGCGCCGAGGCGAAGGACGTCCAGGGTGTCGGCCTTGACGCTGTCGATGCCCCGTTCGATGCCCCCGGCCAGCGATGAATCGAGGTGGGTTCGGGCCCGGAACACGCCGGCGGCGAGTTCGTGGGCCAACCGGCGGTCGTCGGTGTCGAGGTCTTTGACCGCCCGGCGGAGGGCGACGTCGAAGGGCACGCCGTGCCGGACATCGTGGAGTACCCGCCAGGCGGCAAAGCGAGGTCCGAGTCCGGGCTCGTCGGCTCCGGTCATGCCGCCAACTCGCGGACGAGCTGATCGGCCGCCCGCGCCGGATCAGAGGCCGACCAGAGGGCCGTGGTGGCGGCGATGCCCCACGCGCCGGCCGCTCGGACCGAGCCGACCTGGTCCACGCCAATGCCGCCGCACGCCACCACCGGGATGCCGAGCGTGACGATGTGCCGGAGCCAGTCGAGGCCGAGCCCTCCCCGATCAGGATCGGCCGACGAGGGAAACACCGGGCCGGCGATCAGGAAGTCGGCGCCGCCGGCCACCGCGGCTTCGGCCTCGGTGACGGACCGGACCACGATGCCGATCCGTCCGGCCTGAAAGATCTTCCGGGCACCCGACGCCGCCGGGCCGTCGGCGTCCAACACGAGGCCGTGGGCCCCGGTCGCGGCGCCTAACGCCGGATCGCCGGACGCCAGGAAGGCCGCTTCCGGGGGCCGGACCAAGGCCCGGACCCGAAGCAACAGCGCCATCTGGTGGCTGGTTGGGGTACCAGGGGCCCGAACCACGATGCCGACGGTGGGTCCGGCGGAGGCGATGGCGGCCGCCTTGATCGCGAAATCCTCGGTGCCGACGACGTGATGGTCGGTCAGGGCGAGCAGGCGCGGCAGCGGCCTCATCCGAGCTGGTCGCCGATCGCGAGCGGTCGCCCCCGGAGCCAGTCGAGCGTGTTCATGCGAGGTTTGCCAGCCGGCTGGACGTGGCCGATGGCCACGGCTCCGGTTCCGGCGGCTACGACCAAGTCAGGGCTCAGCCAGAGGACCGTTCCGGGGCGGCCGTTCCCCTTGACGGGTCGTGGCGCGAAGCACTTGAGGTCCCGGCCGGCCAGCGTCGTCCAACTGCCCGGCACGGGGTCGAACGCCCGAATGCCGTTGGCCACGTCATCGGCCGGCTTGGTCCAGTCGATCCGGGCCACCTCGCGGCCGATCTTCGGGGCCAGGGTGACTCGGGTGGGGTCCTGCGGGTGGAAGACGGCGGTCCCCTGGCGGAACCGGTCAATCGCCTCCTGCAGGGCCGCCGCACCTAACGTTGCGAGTCGGGCGGTCAGCTCGCCGCCGGTATCGGTCGGGCCGATCGGGGTTTCCTTGGCCAGCAGGACCGGACCGCTGTCGAGGCCGGCTTCCATCCGCATGATGGTGACGCCGGTGGCCGGGTCGCCGTGGGCGATGGCCCATTGGATCGGGGCCGCCCCGCGCCACCGCGGGAGCAGGCTCGCGTGGACGTTGATCATCCCGAGCCTGGGGATCTCGAGCAACGCCGGCCGGAGCAGGTGCCCGTAGGCCACCACCACGCCGAGGTCGGCGTCGAAGGCGCGGCACTGGTCGAGAAACTCGGGCCCGGTGGGTCGCTCCGGCTGGAGGACCGGAATGCCCGCGGCCAGGGCCCGCACCTTGACCGGCGGCGGCTCAAGCGTCGATCGGGAGCGGCCGCGGGGCCGGTCGGGCTGAGTGACCACGCCCACGACCGTGACCCCAAGACCCAGCAACGTCTCGAGACTCGGGACGGCAAACTCGGGCGTCCCAAAGAACACGATCCGCATTACGCCGGGTCGTCGTCCTCCGGAACGACCTTACGGATCAGGCCGCTGCCCTTGTTGTCTTTTTTCCAGCGGCGGAGGAGGATCTCGCGTTTGAGAATGCTGAGGTGGTCGAAGAACAGGATGCCGTCGAGGTGGTCGATCTCGTGCTGGACCGCGCGGGCCACGTAGCCGTCGAGTTCGCGGCGGTATCCCTGCCCGTGCTCGTCGAGGGCTTCGAGGACGATCCGCTCGGGGCGGGTCACCTCACCGAACACGTCAGGCAGCGAGAGGCAGCCCTCTTCGGCCCGGACCCGGCCTTCGGCACTCACGATGACCGGATTGATCATCGCAAACCGATCGTCTTCGACGCTGACGACCGCCACCCGCTCCGTGATGCCGACCTGGTTGGCCGCGAGGCCAACCCCCTTGGCGGCGTCCATCGTTTCGAACAAATCCGCCACGAACTGCCGGGTCCGGTCGTCGACGGCGCCGAGTTCGGCGCTCCTGGCCCTGAGCGGCGGCGAGCCCAGCAGATGGATGTCCAGCAGCGCCATTTTACTGTGTGGCGGTCGGCGACACTTCGCTGCCGATCTGGACGATTCGCCCCCGTTCGACGATGACTTGGGCGGTGCCGGTTTCGATCGTGATCCGGTTGTCTTTGATGTCTTTGACTTTCCCGATCAGTCCGCCGGCGGTGACGACCTCGTCATTCTTCTTGAGCGACGCCAGGAGCTCGGCGTGCTTCTTCCGGGCTTGGCTCTGGGGCCGGATCAGCAGGAAATAGAAGATCACGAAGAGGAGGGCCAACTGGCCGACCAGGACGATCGTGCCCATGCTGCCGCTGTCCGTCGGGGCCATCAATGCGAAAAGGAACTGCGTCGAAGTCATGCGTCGTCACCTTGGGTGTAGCGCCCGACCCACTCGTGGCGCCATGGAGTAAAGCGGCCTTCCAGGATCGCCGCGCGAGCCAACTCGCCGATCCGGACCAGAAACCGCACATTATGCAGGGACAGCAATCGCAGTCCCAGGATTTCATCCGCCACGAACAGATGACGGAGATACGCCCGCGAGAACCGTTGGCAGGTTTCGCAGTCGCAGTCCGGATCCAACGGACCCGCGGCCATCCGGTTGGTCGCTTTGCGGATGTTGACCCGCCCACTCATGGTCCATGCACTGCCATGGCGGCCGTTCCGGGTGGCGGCAACGCAGTCGAACACATCAACGCCCCGAGCGATTCCCTCGACCAGATCTTCCGGAAATCCAACCCCCATAAGATAACGAGGGCGGTCCCGGGGCAGGCGGGGGCCCAGTTCCTCCAGTACCCGATGCATGACCGGCTTTGGCTCGCCGACCGACAGCCCGCCGATGGCGGTACCGGTCCAGGGCCCCTCCGCCAGGGTGCCCTCGAGCGACCGGAGCCGAAGATCGGCGTAGGTCCCTCCCTGAATGATCGGCCAAAACGTCTGGGCCTCCGAGCCTGCCGCTAACTCCGCGTGGCGGGCCCGGCACCGGGCCAACCACCGAAGCGATCGTTCCATGCCCTCTTCGGCATGGGCGTGGGTCGAGCCACCGGGGACGACGTGATCGAAGGCCATCGCGATGTCAGCGCCGAGGGCCCACTGGATCTCCATGGCTTTCTCAGGCGAGAGGAACCGCCGGCTTCCGTCCACGTGGCTGGTAAATTCGACTCCTTCTTCGGTGATCTTGCGAAGCGTCTCCAGGGAAAACACCTGAAATCCGCCCGAATCTGTCAGCATCGGCTTCCGCCACGTCGTGAACCGGTGGAGCCCGCCGAGCGCCTGGACCACGTCCTCGCCGGGCCGGAGGTGGAGGTGGTAGGTGTTCCCGAGAATGATCTGGGCCCCGGTCCGCTCGACCTCGGCGGGGTGGAGACCCCGGACGACCCCGAGGGTGCCGACCGGCATGAACGCCGGGGTCTGGACCTTGCCGTGGGGCAGGTGGAGGGTGCCGGCCCGGGCGTCGCCGTCGGTATGGGTCAGGTCAAAGTCGAACATGGTCACCGGACCACCATGGCGTCACCGTAGGAGTAGAAGCGATACCGCTGGTCGACCGCGTGCCGGTAGGCCGCCCGGATCTCGGGCCCGCCGCCGAATGCGCTCACCAGCATCAGCAGGGTGGAACGGGGCAGGTGAAAATTCGTGATCAATCGGTCTACCACCTGAAACCGAAACCCCGGGAGAATCAGCAGCGTGGTTTCTTGCGGTCCGACGGCCACGCCGGCTTCGGTGGCTGCCGACTCGAGGGCCCGCACTACCGTGGTGCCGACCGCCCAGATCGCTCCGCCGCTCGCCTGGGTGGCCCGAATCCGATCCGCTAACTCGGCGGAGATGGTAAACGACTCCCGGTGCATCGGGTGGGTGGCCGGGTCGTCGCCCCCCAGCGGGCGAAAGGTCCCCGGTCCGACCTCGAGGTCGAGTTTGCCGATCCCGACGCCATTGGTGGCCAGCTCTGCCAGGATTGCCGGGGTGAAGTGGAGGCCGGCCGTGGGCGCCGCGACGCTCCCGGGCCGTTCGGCATACACGGTTTGGTAGCGGTCATCGTCCGCCTGGGTCGGTTCGCGGGTGATGTAGGGCGGCAGCGGAAGCCGGCCGTACGCGGTCATGGCGGCCTCGGCGGTGATCCCGATGAACCGGACCAGCCGGTTGGGCCCGTCGAGGACTTCGACCGTTTCGATCGCGGCCGTTTCGCCTAACGCTATGCGTTTGCCGGGCTTCAGGGCACTGCCCGGTTTGCCCATGGCAATCCAGCAACCATCGGCCGCCGGGTGGATCAAGAGGACCTCGGCGGGCCGGCCGCTCGGCCGCCATCCGATCAGCCGCGCGTGACGAACTTTGGTCGAGTTGAGGATCAGGAGATCGCCGGCCGGCACCAAGCCGGGCAACTCGGCGAACATCCGGTCGGTGGGGGCGCCGGTGGCCCGGTCGAGGTCGAGGAGTCGGCTGGCCCCTCGGGTCTCGCTCGGGGTCTGGGCGATCAGGTCGGGCGGAAGGTGGTAGTCGAAGTCAGAGACCCTAAAGCCCGGCTCAGTCAAACAGCGGTCCCTGGCTGGCCGGCGGCGTGATGCCGAATCGTTTGTAAGCTTGGGCTGTTGCCACCCGGCCGCGGGAGGTCCGCTCCAGGAAGCCCTGCTGGAGCAGATACGGTTCGTACACTTCCTCCAGCGTTCCGCTGTCCTCGCCGACGGCCGCGCCTAACGTTTGCAGGCCGACCGGGCCCCCGCCGAACTTCTCGATGATGGTGGAAAGAATCCTGGCATCCATGTCGTCGAGGCCGAATTCATCGACGTTGAGCCGCTCCAGCGCGGCGGCGGCCACCGCCGGCGTAATGATGCCGTCGGCCCTGACCTCGGCGTAGTCCCGGACCCGGCGGAGGAGCCGGTTTGCGATCCGGGGCGTGCCCCGGCTTCGCTTGGCGATCTCGAGGGCCCCGGTGGCTTCGGCCGGAATGTTCAGAATCGCAGCGGAGCGGGTCACGATTTGAGCCAATTCGTCGGGACGGTAGAAGTTCAGCCGTTCCACGATGCCGAACCGGGCCCGCATCGGCGGGGTCAGTTGTCCGAACCGGGTGGTGGCGCCGACCAACGTGAACGGCTCGAGGGCCATCGGAATCGTCTGGGCGTTCGGCCCCTCGGCAATCCGGACGTCGACCCGGAAGTCCTCCATGGCGGGGTAGAGAAACTCTTCCAGCACCGGCCGGAGCCGATGGATCTCATCGATGAATAAGATGTCACCTTTAGAGAGACCGGTGAGCATGCCGACGAGGTCGCCGGGCTTTTCGAGGACCGGACCGGAGGTGGTCCGGATCTGGACGCCCATTTCGCGGGCCATCAGCATCGCCAGCGTGGTTTTGCCGAGGCCGGGCGGGCCGAAGAACAGGATGTGGTCGAGGGCGTCCTTCCGGGCCTTGGCCGCGTCGATCGCGATCTGGAGCGACGCCTTGACATGCTCCTGTCCCACGAACTCGTCGAGCCGGGACGGGCGGAGCGCCGCATCGGTGCCGCCCTCCTCGGGCAGCTCGTCCGGGGTAGTCACCTCGACCCGCGTCATCGGGGGACTACTTCGCCTCGGAGTTCCACCGGACCGGCCGGACCGCCGGCCAGATCGCATGCCGGGCGCGGCAGGTGACGCAGCGATCGTCCGCCACCGCGGTGTTCATCGGCACCAGCTTCCGATTGGTGGAGCCGCACTTGGTGCACAGCCACTCCGCCGTTTGCTGGGCTCGCTTCGGTAATGTGGCGATCATGCTATCGTCCTCCCGGCTTGGGTGTCGTCAACTGGTGTAAGGCCCGCTTGATCAACCCGGCGGCATCGCTGTCGGGTCCCTGGACCAGGGCCGCCCGGATCGCTTCGTCGGCCGCCACCGAGGCGTAGCCTAACGCCGCGAGCGCCCGGGTGGCTTCTTCGGCCGCCGACCCTTTCCGGGGGCCGGCATCCACGATGACCTCGGCGAACCGGTCGGACAATTCGAGGACCAGCCGTTCGGCCTTCTTCCGGCCGATGCCCGGGACGGTCGACAGCGCAACAAAGTCCTTGGCCTGGATCGCCCGGACCGTCCGGTCGGGGCCTAAACTCGAGAGCAGGGCCATGGCTAGTTTGGGTCCGAAGCCGCTCGCGCCGAGCAGGCGCTGAAAGATGCCCCGGTCGGCGGCCCGATCGAAGCCGAACAAGGTCCAGGCGTCCTCGCGAATGACCATTTCGATGAACAGCGAGCACCGCTGGCCGGGCGCCGGCAGGCGCTCCAGTACGCCCACCGGCACGGTCACAGCGTAACCCACGCCGCCGTCGGTCTGGATCACGATCGTTTCGCCCGCCCGATCGGAGAGGACGCCGGTGACGGTCGAGATCACCGGGCGGCCCGGGCCCCGCGGCCGGCCAGCAGATGGGTGAGGGCAACCGCGACCCCGTCGGCCGCGTCGGCCGGCGTCGGGGCGGTCTTCAGTCCGAGGAGTTTGGCGACCATGAATCCGACCTGTGATTTCTGCGCGGCACCGCGCCCGACGATGGCCTTCTTGATGCTGGCCGGGGGGTACTCGAACACCGGAATCCCAGCCAGGGCCCCCGCCAGCAGGATGACCCCGCGGGCGTGTCCGAGGACGGCGGTGGTCCGGACATTGGTGCCGTAGAAGATGTCTTCGACGGCAAGCGCCGTTGGTCGGTGGCGGGCGAACAGTTCGGTCAGACCCTCATGAATGGCCAGCAACCGCGCCGGCAGCGGCGTCCGGGCCGGGGTCCGAATCACGCCGCACTCGATCAGCCGCGCGAGCCGACCCGGCTGATCGGCTACCACCACGCCGTAGCCGACGACCGCGGTACCCGGATCGATCCCGAGAACGGTCACGCCCCCGCTTCGGCCAGGGTCCTGGCGTCGATGTCGAAGTTGGCGAACACCTTGGACACGTCGTCTTGGTCTTCGAGCATCTCGACCAACTTGAGCAACCTGACGGCGTCGTCGCCCTCGACCTTCACCGTGTTCCTCGGGACCATGGCGATTTCCGCGGACTCAACGGTATAGCCTCGGGCCTTGAGCGTGTCCTGAACCCCGTGGAGATCGTTCGGGGCCGTTGTGACCACGTATTGCTCGCCTTCGGTGGCGAAATCCTCGGCGCCGGCTTCGAGGGCGGCTTCCAGGGTGGCCTCCTCAGGAGATCGGGCCGCCGTGAGGAAGATCTGTCCCTTCCGATCGAACATCCACGCCACCGAGTTGGTCGCGCCCAGGTTGCCGCCGTTCTTGGCGAAGGCGTGGCGGACCTCGGCGACCGTCCGATTGGCATTGTCGGTCGTGCCTTCGAGGTAGATCGCCGCCCCGCCGGGTCCGTAACCCTCGTACGTCACGTCCTCGTACACCTGCCCCTCGAGTTCGCCGGTGCCCTTCTTGATGGCCCGCTCGATGTTCTCGTTGGGCATGTTGACGGCCCGGCCGGCATCGATGGCGGTTCGGAGCCGTGGGTTCCCGCCGGGGTCGCCCCCGCCGGCCTTGGCGGCCACGGTGATTTCCCGAATGCACTTGGTCCAAACCGATGCCCGCCGGCTGTCGGTCGCGGCCTTCTTATGCTTGATTTGCTTCCACTTGCTGTGGCCAGCCATAGATCGTTCCTCAGGGCATTCCGGGACGCAACTTAGGGGCTTTTCGGTCGCGGCGGGAGGCTACCGGAGGCTCCTGGCGGCCTTCTGGACCAAGTCGGCCGCATCGGTTCCGACGGCTTCTCGAACTGGGCCAACCAATCCGCTCAAGAGCGGCCCCGCCGGCCCGGCCGG
This sequence comes from Gemmatimonadota bacterium, assembly GCA_009692115.1. Taxonomy (NCBI): domain Bacteria; kingdom Pseudomonadati; phylum Gemmatimonadota; species Gemmatimonadota bacterium. The sequence continues at coordinate 145,189 of SHZU01000006.1, forward strand.
CGCGTTCTTCAGCCCCTCGATCATCCGGGCCAGGCCTCGATTGAGGGCCAACGGGAGCGCCAGACTGGAAATTCGCTGCTCTAGCAGGGCCACCCGGCGCCGATAGGCCCGTTCCGCGGTGCCGGTGGCCAAGCCAAGATCTTCCGCCACGTGGACCGCCAGCCAGAGGGCAAACAGGCCGTCTCGACGGGGGCCTCGGGGCGCCGATCTCATCAGGTCGATCAGCCCCCGGGTGGCTGGGGTCAGCATCGATCAGCGGGGCAGGCGGCGGATGGCATCGAATACGTCGTCCGGGGTGATATCCAGCAGGCATCGGTGGTGGCCCAGAGGGCACCCAGGGCCGCCCATGGCGGAACACGGCCGGCAGGGGAGGTCCTGCTCGAGAACCGTGGCCCGCCCGCCGTAGGGGTAGAACCCGAATTGGCGCACCGTCGGGCCGAACAAGGCCACCACCGGAGTCTGGACCGCCGTCGCGAGGTGCATCAGCCCGGTATCGCCGCTGACGGCCCGGTGCGAGAGCTTGAGCAGGGCGGCACTCCCCGGAAAATCAAAGGCCCCCGCCGCATTCACCGCGGACTTGGCCCCCGCGGCCGCCACCTCCTCACCCAGGAGCCGGTCGGCCGGCCCGCCCAAGACCACCACGTCCGAGCCGGTGGTCGTCAGCCGGGTTACCAGGTGCTGCCAGTGCCGGAGCAACCACCGTTTGGTGGCGTGCTGGGCCCCGGGGCACACCGCAATCAACGGCCGATCGATGCCAAGCCCTCGTTGGTTCAGAAACTGTTGGGCAGCGTCCATCGCGTCGCGGCGAACGAAGAACTCGAGCGGATGGCCCACCGGCGAGACGTCGAGGCTCCGAGCTGCATCGAAGTACCGCTCGGCCACCGGACGGTGGTCCCGGTACTGATCCAGTTTGGTCCGAATCAGGAGCGTCCGGGCCAGCCGGTGTTTTGGATACCCTCCCCACGTTCCGCCGACCCACAGTCGAAGCCACCGGGTCCGGAGGCTTCCGTGGAGGTCGAGCAGGTGGCTGTAGCCGCCGCTCTTGATCCGGGTAGCGAGCGCCTTCAACGGCGTTTGGGCATCGTAGCCGATGACCTCCGCGACCCGAGGGTTGTCCGCGAGGAGCGAGGCGAAGACGGTCTTGGTGACGAAGGTGATGGTGGCGTCCGGATGGCGTTCCCGGACAGCCCGAATCAACGGCGTGGTCAAGAGCACGTCGCCCATCGAACTCAATCTGACCATCAAGATGCGGGGCGGCACGAGGGTTGAGAAGATAACGTCCTATTAGGTTTGCTTCATGGATGATCGCGTTGCGCGGCGGCTGTTTGGGGTGGCCCGACCCTACCGGGGACTCTTCGTTCTCGGCATTGTCGCCACCCTGGCCGCCTCGCTGCTCGATGGCTTGACGATCGTGATTCTGATTCCCCTGCTCAAGACGCTCTTCGGGACCGCCGGGGCACTGTTGCAGGCCCCGACCCAGCTCGAAGCCTGGACCGACCGATTCCTGATCCCCCTGACTGGCAGCGGCGATCGGACTTCTCGGGGCACCGGGCTGGTCCTGCTGCTCCTGGCGGGGCTCCTGTTCAAGAACGCCTGCACCTATGCGGCCGGACAGTTGTCCGTCGCCGTGCAGGAAGGGTTGGTCCGGGATCTTCGGGTTCTGCTGTACCGCCATCTGCTCACCCTCGACCTCGGGTTCTTTCAGCGGACCCGCCAAGGTCAGCTGGTGTCCGGTGTGATCGCGGATGCGGACCAATCGAAGCAAGCCGTGACCGCGGCTCTGGTCTCGTTCTTCCAAAACACGGTGATGATCGGGACGTCGTCGGTGATCCTCTCGTTCATCTCCTGGCAGCTCACCCTCCTGACCCTCGCGGCCGCCCCGGTCCTCGTCTTCGGGATCCAGCAGCTGCTTCGCCGGCTTCGGCGCTATGCGGGTGAGTGGGCCGAGGAACGGGGACAGCTGACGTCGACGGTGGCGGAGCGGCTGGGCGCGATCAAGTTGATTCGGGCGTACGGCGCCGAGGAATCCGAAGTCCAGCAATTTGCAACCCAGGCCGACCGGTATCGGAAGCGGCTGATCCGGACCCAGCGCTACTCGACCTTGACGCACCCCGTCACCGAGGTGTTCGGGGGATTGGTCATCGTCCTGATCATTTGGGCCGGGGCCAATCCCGAGGTGGTCGGCGCCACCTTGAGCCCAGAGGTCACGATCGGGTTCTTGGTCGTGGCCCTCAAAATGATGGCGCCGATCAAATCCCTCGCGCAGTTTCCGACCGGCATGGCCATCGCGCTCGCGAGCGCGGAGCGGGTGTTCGGGTGGCTCGACCGGGCCTCGGCCGAAGCGGACCCGCCCGATGCCCGGCCGGCGCGGTTCGAGCGCGAGTTGGCGTTCGACCGAGTCTCCTTCCGGTACGAGCATGAACCGGTCCTTGAGTCGGTCTCGTTCGTCGTCCCGAAGGGCCGGATCGTGGCTATCGTCGGTCCGTCGGGGGCCGGCAAGACGACGCTCCTTGAACTGGTGGCCCGGTTTCACGATCCCGTCGCCGGAGTCGTTTCGCTCGACGGGGTACCGCTCGGCCGGCTCTCCCTTCGCTCGCTCCGAGGGATGATCGGACTCGTCAGTCAGGAAACAGTAGTCCTGAACGATACCGTCCACGCGAATATTGCCTACGGTAAGCCGGCGGCCACCCGCGAGGAGGTCCGCCACGCGGCCCAAGCCGCGAACGCCCTGGAGTTCGTGGACCGGCTACCCCAGGGGTTCGAGACCCTGCTGGGCGAGCGGGGCACCCGGCTGTCGGGCGGGCAACGGCAGCGGATCGCGATTGCCCGAGCCCTGCTCCGGGATCCCCCGATCCTGATTCTCGACGAGGCCACCAGCGCCCTCGACACCGAGTCGGAACGGCTGGTTCAGGAGGCCATTGACCGATTAATGGCCGACCGGACCGTTTTGGTCGTGGCTCACCGCTTGGCAACAATACAGCACGCTGATGAGATTCTAGTCCTGGACGGCGGCCGCATCGTGGAACGCGGCAGCCATGGGGCGCTCCTCGCCCAAGGCGGCTTGTACCGGCGCCTCTATGATCTCCAGTTCCGCCCTGTAGAGGAAATGGCGTGAGCGTTCCGTCTGTCCTCCTGATCGCACCCTTCGACGATGGCGAGAACGCCCATTCGTCGCAACGGGCCCGCGGCTTCGAGCGACTCGGCTGTGATGTGACCACCTTCGATCTTCGTCGCCGGTCGGGGCTCCTTGGCCTCCTGGGCGGGAGCGACCTCCGATCGCGCCTCCTCAAGAGTATCGAGGTAGCCGAAGCCACTTTGGTCTTGGTGGTCGGGGGATACGACATCGACGAAGGGTTGGTCGACTCGATCCGGTCTCAAACCGGGGTCCGGTTGGTCAATTGGTTTCCGGACGATGTGGGCAGGATCTCCGAGATTCTGGCCGTCGCCCGCTCCTATGACCCCATCTTTGTGGCGGGTACCGACGTGGCGGCCGCGTGCGAACGCTCGTTGGGCCGGACCATCGAGGTCCTGCCGCTCGCCGCCGATCCATCGGTGTACCGGCCGCTCCGAACCAAAGACCAGTATCGGGCCAATGTGGTCTTTGCCGGCGGAGCTACGCCGGACCGGGAGAGGTATCTGGCCGAGTTGGTCGAGTTTGGGCTGGCCCTCTGGGGCCCTGGCTGGCGGAATACTGCGCTCCGAGACTATTGCCGGGGCGAACTCCGAACCACCGCGGAATACGTCCGGGCCTACGGCGGCGCATCGGTGGCGGTCAACCTTCACCATGGGTTGGGCTCGAACGGGCTGTCCTACGCGTACTGCAACCAGCGGGTGTTCGAGCTGGCCTCTATGGGCGTCCCTCAAGTCGTCGACGCCCGGGCCGACCTCCCGAAGTATTTCGAGATCGGCAAGGAAATCGTCACGTTCTCCGACGCCGGCGAGCTCAAGTCGAAGGTCGAGGAGCTGCTCCAATCCCCCCCGCAAGCCGAGGAGATCGGGCTCGCGGCCCGGCGCCGGGTGCTGGACCAGCACACCCACATGCATCGAGCCCAGGGGTTGTTGGAATCGATCGGCATGTTGTCGGCCCAGAAGCCGGTCGGTCAGGAGTCGGTCGCCGACTGATGTACACCGGCCTCCGGGTCGTCTTGGTCGCGAAGTTCAACGAGCGCTATCACCGGGCCGGCCCCGCCATTGCCGCGGCCCTGGAATCGTTGGGATGCGACGTCCTGCGGTGCGAGGAACGGACCCGGGGTCTCGATCGTTGGTTGCTCCGCCCGGTGGGTGGTCGTTTGCTCCACGCGGTTCGGGGCCACCGTCCGGACCTGGTGCTGGTCTTCAAAGGGGCCACGGTCGATCCCGAGATCATCGCCGCGATCCGGCCGGCGGCGCCGGTGGCGCGATGGGCCAACTGGTTTCCCGATAGCCCGCACTTGCTCGATCTCTCCCTCCGGATCGGCGCCGGATACGACCATTGCTTCGTCTTCGATACCTCGATGGTGGATCGCCACCGGGCCCTGGGGCGGGCGGCCAGCTATTTGGCCGAAGGGTGTGACCCGGCCTCTCATCGCCCGTTGCCGGATGCCGGCTGGCCCCGGTCGCCGATTGCCTTTGTCGGGACCCACGAACCCGATCGGGCCAAGGCCATCGAGAATTTGCGCGATCTTGGCTTGACCACCTGGGGGCCCGGCTGGCCCAAGGGTCCGCTGTACGGCAATGATTTCATCCGGGCCTTCTCGAACGCCGACGTGGCCCTGAATGTCCACCAGTTTTTTGGAGAGCCCCCCGAGCGGGGCCGCTACGGAACCGGCGCCAACCGGCGGGTCTTCGAATTGGCGGCCATCGGCACGGTGCAGCTCTGCGACGCCAAGGGCGATTTGGCCCGGAACTTCGAGGCCGGTAGCGAGGTGGTCACCTTTCGCGATCCGCGGGAACTGCGGGCCGCCACCGAAGGTCTTCTGGCCGATCCGGTCCGGCGCCAGAGCATCGGGGCCCGGGCCCGGGCTCGGGCGCTCGGGGAACATACCTGGCGGCACCGCCTCGAGGCCTTGTTGGCCACGATGATGCCATGACGATTTCCGGTTTCACGATCGTCCGGAACGCCATCGAATTGGATTTTCCGGTGGTTGAGAGCATTCGGTCGATCCTTCCGCTCTGCGACGAAATGGTCGTCAACGTCGGCCACTCGACCGACGAAACCCTCGCGTTGATCCGTTCGATCGCCGATCCCAAGATCCGGATCCTCGAGACCGAGTGGAACCTGGCCGACGGAAGCTCGGTACTTCGGGACGAAACCCTCCGGGCCATGCGGGCCTGTCGGAACCCGTGGGGCCTCTACGTCCAAGCGGACGAGGTCCTCCACGAGCGGGGTGCCGGGGTGCTTCGGGACGCGATCGTCACGGCGGGACCCACCGTCGAAGGCATCGTGGTGAAGTACCGCCACCTGTTCGGGAACCCGGCCACCGAGGCGGTGAATCGCCGCTGGTATCCCCGCGAGGTCCGGGCCGTCCGTCTCGACCCCGCGTATCAGGTCCACCCGTATCGGGATGCCCAGGGATTCCGGGTCGGCCCGGCCGATCGCCGGGTCCGGGCCCGGCTCGCCGACGCCGAGATGTTTCACTACGGCTATACCCGGAGCGCGGCGGCGCTCCGGGGGCGTCGGACCATCGACCGGTCGCTCTATCCGGAGCGGCCGGACTACGATTTCGACCGAGCGGTGTTGCGATGGTTCCCGGGTATCCGGCCGTTCGTCGGCACCCACCCCGCCGTCGCTCGCGACTGGGTTGAACGGCATACGGTCGATCCTGAACGGCGGATTACCGAGCCGAACTTTCGGTGGGACCACGTTCGGTTCCATATCTCGGACGCAGTCGAACGACTCACCGGCGTCCGGATGTTCGAGTTCCGCAACTATCAGTTGATCAAATGAGGTCGGTCCGGTGGTTCGCACCGAACCGGTACTGCGGTTTGGTGGTTCCGGCGCTCCGCGAGGCCGGGTGGTCGATTGCCACTGAAGGAGAAGACTCGGCCGATCTGGTCGTGGCCATGGACGGGCAGTCCGCCGTCTTGGGTTTCGAGTTTGCCCGTCGCCACCGGTGCCGGTTGCTGCTGGATCTCTGGGACCTGCCGCCCTGGCGCCTCGGCGGGGGCCGCCCCGACGTCGTGTTCGAATGGCGGGGCCGGATCCGCCGGGTGCCCCGAGTTCTCGGCGGGTTTCGCGAGCGGGCCGGGCACTACAGCCGGATCGCCTTCGCGGCCCGGCGGGCCGACGGGGTCTGGGCTCCCTCGATCGCGACGGTGACGGATCTGGCGGGTCGGTTTGGCGTCGAGGCCCGGTCGGTGGCGTACTGCTATGACTCGGCTCGGTTTCGTCCGGTCGATCGGCAGTCCGAGACCCCGCAACGGCGCCTCTCGATCTCCCGCTTGGTGCCTCACAAGAACCACGACGCGGTCATTCGCGCGGCCTCCCGGATGGAGCCCAGGCCGGTCGTGCACCTGATCGGTCAGGGTCCCGAGGCGCCGGCCCTCGTTCGGTTGGCGGCCGAACTCGGCGTCCGGCTCGAAGGTTTTGGCCTGACCCCGATCGAAGGTGTGGCGACCGGCGTGCCGACCGTCGCGTCCGACATTCCACCTCGTCGTGAGCACCTGGGCAACACCGTCCACTATTCCAACCTCGAAGACGAGTTCTCGCTCGTCTCGGCGATTCGGATCGCCATTGAGGTTGGCTCGGTCGATCCGGCGGGCGTGGCGCACCTGACGATTGAGCGGGCCGCGGCCCGGTTCCCGACCCACTTGGCCGAGCTGGTCGGAACGTGACGGACCTCCTCCTGGCCTATGACTTCCCGCCGATCGGTGGCGGAATTGCCCGCTGGATGGCCGAGATTGCCCGCCGGTATCCCACCGGCGGCCTGGTGGTGTCCACCGGCTCGCTGCCCGACGCGGCCGACCGCCAGTTTCCGAACCCGGTTGACCGGATCGCCATCCCATCGGGGCGCCTCCGCACGGTGCCGGGTCTCTGGGCGTGGCGCCGCCGGGTTCGAAGCCTGGTAGCGACCCATGCGGTCGAATTCGTGTGGTGCGGCAATCTCCGGCCCGCCGGCTACGTGGCGGCCCGGACTCGGCAGCGAGACGGCATTCCGTACGGCGTCTTGCTGCACGGGGGCGACCTGCTCCAGCTCCGGGCCAAGTTCGCCCGGTCCGCACTCAAGCGGCATTCCGCCAGGGCCTTGCTCGCCAACGCTTCGGTGCTGGTGGCCAACAGCGGCTGGACCGCCGAACTCGTCGGCGAGGTCATGACGACGCTTGCCCTCGATCCGACCGACCGGGTCAGGGTGGTGCCGTTGGGGAGCGATCCGGCGGTGTTCCGTCCCGGACTCGATTCCGAGACGGCCAGGGCCCGACACCAGATCGAGCCCGGCCGGGTCCGGCTGCTCACGGTAGCCCGGCTCGTTCCCCACAAAGGCATCGATGTCGGCATCGCGGCCGTGGCTGCGCTCCGTGACCGGATTCCCGGACTCACCTATCTCGTGGTTGGGCGGGGCCCGGACCGGTCCCGCCTGGAAGCGCTTGCCCGGTCGTTAGGCGTCGGCCCGATGGTGCAGTTTGCCGCTGGGGTGTCCGATGCCGATCTACCGGCCGTCTACGGAACGGCCGATCTCTATCTGGGCTTGTCTCGGGCCGACGGGCTCGAGGTAGAAGGCTTCGGCATTGCCCTGGCGGATGCCGCGGCGTCCGGCCTGGCCGTCGTGGCGGGGCGGAGCGGTGGAACGGGCGCCGCGGTCCTCGATGGGGAGACTGGGATCCTGGTTGATGCCCGCGATCCCGGTGCGGTGGCCGGCGCGGTGGCCGCGATCCTGGGCGATTCAACCCGCCGTCACCAGCTGGGCGAGGCCGGCCGGCGGTGGGTCGAGCGGGATCGCAACTGGGACCGCGTGGTCCGGGATCTTCAGGCCATCAGTCGATCGGTGGTCACAGCTGGACCGCGGTGATCGCTCCGGTCGGACAGGCCCGGACCACCCGGTCACCCAGTGCCGACCACGATTGGCGGGGCGACGTGACCACCGCCAAGCCATCGGCGCCTCGCCCGAACACGGCGGGCTCGCGGGAATAGCAGATCCCGCAGCCGATGCACGCCTTGGGTTCGATGGCCAGGACCACCTCGCGCTGGGGGTGGACACCGGGCGGCAGTGCTGCCAGGGCGCCCGGCAGCCGATCGAGCGCGGAATTGAGCGCCCGGAACCCTTCGGCAATCAAGTAGGGTGTTCGGTTGAAGGAGAACATCGAAATCCGTTCGACGCGCGGCCGGACCAGCAGGATCGGCGGGTTCTGCCAGTCGCGTAGCAATTCCTCGGTCAGCGTGCTCATCACGATCTCGAGCCCGCGGGCATAGGTCAGGGCAAACCCCTGCCGCCGACGTCCACCGCGATGATCGGGACCGAGCCCGCCGCCAAGGCGGTCCGGATCGGAAGATTCTCGGCGACGGCACCGTCGACGCACACTCGGCCGTCGATCGGCCGCGGGGCCAGAATGCCGGGCAGGGCGCAGGACGCAAAGACCGCGTCGGCTACCCGGACTTTGGTCAGGCCCGGCAGGCCCCACGGAATCTGGACCCCGGAGTTGAGGTCAACGGTGTTGACGACCAAGCGGCGGGGCAGATCCTCGAAGGTTCGATCGCCGACGATCGAATGGATCAAGTGCTCGAGCGGCTCCCGCCGGTAGACGGCCGGTGACAACATCCGCTTGAGCGCCATGTCGAGATGGGCCACCCGGAAGACGTCCTACCGCTTGATGGCCAGGGCCCGATCTTCCATCTCCCGGACCGACATGCCGGACGCCCAAGCCGCCGCGATCAGCGACCCGATGCTGCAGCCGACCACCACTTCTGGGGCGAGGCCCCGTTCCTCGAGGGCTCGGAAGACGCCAACATGGGCAAGCCCCTTCAGGCCGCCGCCGCCCAGAACCAGATTGAATTGAGAACCAGTCGCCATAGTAGGATATTATCGACGAATGACGATCTCCGCGAAACCCAGTCGGTACGACGTTCAGGCGCTCCGGCGGGAAGAGTTCCCCTGGGCCGACGAAACCCTGTACCTGAACCATGCAGGAATCGGTCCGCTCCCCGAGCGGGTCCGGCAAACGCTGGAATCCTACCAGCGTGACCGGGCCGCCGCCTACCGCCTCACCGAGGGCCACCTGTTCCGGGTTCTCGACCGGGCCCGGGAGGTCGCCGCGCGGCTGATCAATGCCACGCCCGCCGAGATCGCGCTCTCGACCAACACCAGCTACGGCATCAACGTGGCCGCGTTGTCGCTCCCGCTCCACCAGGGCGATATCGTGCTGGCGAGCGACGGTGAGTTCCCGGCCAATGTCTTCCCCTGGCGCCAACTCGCCAAGCGGGGGGTGACGCTGGAACTGGTCCCGGTGACGGCCGATGGCTGGCCCGACGAGGCCAGGATCGCCGAGCGGATGCCCGACCCACGGGTCAAGGTCCTGGCGCTCTCGCAGGTCCAATTTCACACCGGATACCACGCCAATCTCCGGACCCTGTCTTCGGTGGCGCGAGCAACCGGAACGTATTTGGTCATCGATGCCATTCAGGCCTTGGGCCAGATTCCGTTTGACGTCCAGGAGACCCCGGTCGACATCCTGGCCTGCGGGGCCCAGAAGTGGCTCCTCTCGCCGTGGGGGTCGGGGTTTACCTACATTCGGAGGGAACTCGTCGAGCAACTCGAGCCCCCGATGGCGGGGTGGACGGCCTTCGACGGCACCGATGACCTCGGCACGCTGACCCACTACCAGGGCGACTGGCGCTCGGACGCCCGCCGGTTCGAGTTGGTCACCCTGCCGTTTCAGGACTTCGTCGGGATGATCGGCTCGGTGGAGTTGCTGCTCGAACTCGGTGTCGATCGGATTCAGAACCACCTGGCCGAGATCAACCGGCCGGTGCTCGAATGGGCCGCCGCCCGCGGGGTTCGGGTCTCGTCGCCCGCGGCCGGTGCCTCGGCGAGCGGCATGGTGTGTCTGGTTCCCCCGGACCCTGCGGCCACGTTCGCCAAGCTGACCGGGGCCGGAGTTGTGGCCTCCCATCGGGAGGGCGCTCTCCGGTTCAGTCCGCATTGCTACAATACGATCGAGGAAATGGCCCGGCTCGCCGAGTTGCTCGATCGGTCCATCTGAACGCTGGAGAATATTCGTCATGGCGACCTTCGACGACATGCTCAAAGAGGGCTACGGGTTTGCCCTCCCCGTCCTCACGTTAGGCGCGGCCATGGAAGGCTCCGCCGTCGTCGCCGAACCCAAGGTGTCGTTCCCGCTATCGATGATGACCCGTCATGGCCTGATCGCCGGGGCGACCGGAACTGGCAAGACCAAGACCCTCCAATTGATGGCCGAGTAGTTATCGGCGCAGGGCGTGCCGGTCTTCGTGGCCGACATCAAGGGCGACCTCGCCGGTATTGCGAGAGAAGGAGTCCCCTCGGCCCGGATCGACGAACGTTTGGCCTCGATCGACGCGGCCTGGGCCCCGCAGGCGATGCCGACCGAATTCGTCAGCTTGACGGGGGTCAACGGCGTTCAACTCCGAGTGACCGTGAGCTCGTTCGGGCCGTTGCTGCTCAGCAAGGTGCTCGACCTGAACGAAACCCAGGCCAGTGTCCTGAGCCTGGTGTTCGAGGCCTGTGACGATCAAGGGCTGCCCCTTCTCGACTTCGCCGACCTCCGCTCCGTCCTCAAGGAGTACGGCGGGATGTCGAACGCCACGGTCGGCGTCCTGCTTCGGAAAATGGTCGAACTCGAGCAACAGGGCGCCGAGAAGTTCTTCGGCGAGCCGGAGTTCGATGTCCGCGACTTGCTCTACGTCACCCCGGCCGGCCGGGGCGGCGTCACCTGCCTCGAATTGTCCGATTGCCATGACAAGCCGGCGTTGTTTTCGACCTTCATGATTTGGTTGATAGCGGAGCTGCACCAGAACCTGCCCGAGGTCGGCGACCTGCCCAAGCCGAAGCTGGTGTTCTTCTTCGATGAAGCCCATCTGCTGTTCCGGGGAGCATCGAAGTAATTCCTCGAGCAGGTCGAGCAGGTCGTCAGGCTGATTCGTTCCAAGGGTGTCGGGATCTTCTTCGTAACGCAGACACCCAAAGACGTCCCGGAAGCGGTCTTGGCCCAACTCTCCAATCGCGTCCAACACGCACTCCGGGCCCACACCCCGGACGACGAGGCGGCCCTCAAGGCCACCATCCGGACCTTTCCGAAAACCAGCTACTACGACCTTCAGGAAACCATTACCTCACTCGGCATCGGCGAGGCGATCGTCACCGGTCTCTCGCCGAAGGGCGTTCCGACGCCCGTAGTGGCGACCCGGATGGTGCCGCCAACGTCGCGGATGGGCCCGCTCTTGCCGGAAGAATTCCGGGCCGAGGAGGCCGAGTCGGATTTGATGCGGGAGTATGGAACCCCGATTGACCGGGAAAGCGCTCACGAAATCCTGGCCCGCCGGCTCGAACTCCCGGAGCCCGTTTCGCGAACCGGAGCAGCCCAGAGCCCCGGCCCGCGCCGGCAAGAGTTGGGCGCAGGCAGCCGGCGGCGCGCTCTTGGGCGCCCTGACCGGCACCATCGGCCGGGAACTCGTCCGCGGCGTGTTCGGTATGCTCGGTGCCAAACGCCCCCGCCGCGCCCGCTGGTAGCCTCCGCGTTCAGCCGAGCGCCGAGCCCCCAGTGCCGAGTGCCAAAAACGCATAACTTCGTTTCCCCTTTTGCAGGGCGACGAAGCGACCGGCCAGTAAGTGTTCGGTCCCGATCAGGACCTCGGGGCCGGAGATCTTCTGACCGTTGATCGAGAACCCCTGGCCCTGGATGCCGCGCCGGGCCTCGCCCTTCGAAGCGGCCAGGCCGGTTTCAACCAAGGCGTCGATCACCGGAATGCCGGCGGCCAGGCGGGCAGGCTCGATGCCGATCGTCGTGACCTCACCGGCGACAATGGCCAACGTCTCGGCGTCGGCATCGGCAAGGGTCCTCCCGCCGAAGAGCAGCTCGCTCGCGGCCATGACCCGGTCGGTCGTGACGGTGCCGTGAACCCGGACCGTGACGTCGCGGGCCAGGAATCGTTGGGCCACCCGCCGGCTTGGGTTAATGGCCTGTTCGGCCATGACCGCGGCAATCTCTTCCAGCGGCACGGTAGTGAAGGTCTTCAGCAACCGCTCGGCGTCGGCATCCTCGGTGTTGAGCCAGAACTGGTAGAACTGATACGGTGAAGTTCGCGCCGGGTCGAGCCAGATGTTGCCGCTCTCGCTCTTGCCGAACTTGGCGCCGCTCGCCGTCGTCAGGAGCGGCAGCACGGCGCCGTGCGCTTGGCCCCCCTGGCGAGAGATCAGCTCGATGCCGGCCGTGATGTTGCCCCATTGATCACTGCCGCCCATTTGCAACTCGCACCCAGCGGTTCGATGCAGATGGTGGAAGTCGTGGGCCTGAACCAGCATGTAGGCGAACTCAGTAAACGAGATCCCGCTGTCCATCCGGCTCTTGACCGAGTCTTTCTGGAGCATGTAGTTGATCGTGAAGTGCTTCCCGGTGTCCCGGAGAAACTCGAGCAAACTCAATCCGACCAGCCAGTCGGCGTTATTCCGGAGGGTGGCGGCGTTGGTGCCGCTGAAATCGAGGAACCGGCCGAGCTGGCCCTGGATGGCCGTCGCATTGGCCGCCACCGTGTCGGCCGAGAGCATCGGGCGCTCGTTGCGCTTGCCGCTCGGATCTCCGACCATGCCGGTGCCGCTGCCGATCAGCGCAATCGGGGTTCCGCCCAGTCGCTGCAGCCAAACCAGGGCCATCACCGGCACCAGGTTCCCAACGTGGAGTGAGTCGGCCGTCGGGTCGAAGCCGACATAGCCGGTGATCGGCCCCTCGGCCAACCGGTTGGCCAGGCCAGGGGTGGCGTCGTGCAGCAGCCCGCGGGCGGCAAGGGTGGTCAGGAGCGTCGTCATTAGGAGGGAAAAACTACTACCTCCGATGCCGTCTGTCTGCCCTTCCGCCGGTCTGGCCTTCGGTCTTACCTTGCCTCCATGGCCCCTCGTCCGTTCAAGAGTCTCTCGCGATGGTGGCACTCCCCGACGATTCGGTACCGGATTCTGCTCGCGATCGGAGCCGGCGTCATGTTTGGCGGCTCGCTCGGGCTCGGCGCCTGGTCCAATGTCTGCGCCCCGGTCGGCTCGTGCCCCTCCATTGCCGGTCTCGAATCGTACGACCCCGAGCAAGCCTCCAAGGTCTATGCCGCCGATGGGCGTCTGGTGACTGATTTTGGACAGACCCGGCGGACGGTCGTTTCCCTCAAACAAATTTCGCCGGCCGTCATCGCAGCCGTGCTGGCCACCGAAGACCGGCGGTTCTATCAACACGGCGGCATCGACTGGTATCGGGTCCTGGGCTCGTTCAAAGCCTTGTTCGCCGGGAAGCGGCTCCAGGGGTTCTCGACGATCACCATGCAGCTCGCGCGGAACCTCTGGCCCGACGAACTCCCGGCCGACATGCGCTCCGGGTTTCTCGGTGTGACCCGGAAGCTCCGCGAGGCGCGGATGGCCCTGGAGATCGAGCGGAACTATCGGAAGGACAAGATCCTCGAGCTCTATCTGAATCAGATTAACCTTGGGAACGGGGCGTACGGGGTCGAAACCGCCGCCTCCCGGTATTTCGGCAAGCCGGCCAAGCAGCTCAACGTGGCCGAAGGCGCCATGCTGGCCGCCATTCCTCGGGCCCCGACCCGCTACAACCCCCGTCGGAACCCGGACTTCGCCGTTCAGCGGCGGAACCTGGTCATCAATCTGTTGCGCGATCAAGGCAAACTGTCGCGGGAGTCGGCCGAAGCCTGGAAAGCCTATCCCCTGGCCCTGTCCTCCCGTTCCGACTTCAACGGCGTCGGCGACTACTTCGTCGAATACGTGAGGCAGTTGCTCCAGGCCCGCTTCGGATCGGAACTCTATCGCTCGGGACTTCGGGTCTACACCACGCTGGATCTGGACATGCAGCAGGCGGCGGAGCGGGCGCTCGAGGCCCAGTTGATCAAGATCGAGGAGGATCCGAAAGCCTACGGCAAGTTTCCGCATCAGACCTTTCGGCAGTATCTCGACCAGCGAGATCCGAACGCCACGGAAGATGATCAAGGGCCGTTCTCACCGTACCTCCAAGGCGCCATCACCACCGTCGAGGTCAAGACCGGCTACCTCCGGGCGTTGGTCGGCGGTCGCGATTTCGCCGACTCGAAATACAACCGTGCCACCCAGGCCGAGCGCCAGGCCGGTTCGACGTTCAAGCCGTTCGTGTATTCGGCAGCGCTCAAGGCTGGATACCGGCTCAGCGATCTATATGAAGATGGGCCGGTCGAGGTTCCGTTGGACAATCAGCCGCCCTGGTCGCCGAAGAACTACGACAACAAATACCGGGGCCGGATGAGTATGCGGGAAGGGCTCTACGATTCCCGCAATACCGTGGCGGTGCGGGTGGGCCTCGATGTCGGCGTGGACGCCGTGGTCAAAGAAGCCGCCGCCGCCGGGATCGCGAGCCGGATTCCGAGAGTGCCCTCGATCTTCATCGGGGCGGCCGAGGTTACTCCGCTGGAAATCACCTCGGCGTACGGAACCTTTGCCAACTTGGGCGTGCGGGTTGCGCCGGTTGCGATTCTCCGGGTCGAAGACCGGAGCGGCAACATCATCTGGCAACCCGAGAGCAAGCAGACCCGGACCATGGACCTCGAGCACGCCTGGCTGATCCTCGACGGTCTCCGCGACGTGCTTCGAAAGGGGACCGCCGCCAGTGTCATGCCTCGGGCCGGAATCAATCTGCCCGCCGGCGGCAAGACCGGCACGACCAACGACGGAATGGATGTCTGGTTCATCGGCTTTACCCCGGATCTGGTGACTGGCGTCTGGATGGGCTTCGACCGCAAGCAGGTCATCATGCGGGACGCCCAAGGCGGCCGGCTCGCGGCCCCGGCCTGGGGCGCCATGATGAAAGACGTGTACGAGCGCCGCAAGGTGCCTCCCGCATGGCCGATGCCCGAGGGCCTCATCTCGCTCGAGGTCGACCACTCGACCGGATATCTCGCCACCGGCGCCTGCCCCAAGGACAAGGTCGGGCCCGAGTTCTACTTTCCGGGAACCGAACCGACCGAACGCTGCCCGATCCACCGGTGAGCCTCGCGCCGTCCGGGAGAATCCGCCTAACGGCCGATTGGGTGGTCCCGGTCTCGTCGCCCCCGATCGAGCAGGGGGCCGTGTTGGTTGGCTCGGACGGCCGGATCGAAGCGGTCGGGGCCGCGGGTCGGGTGCCCGAGCCGCCTGGGGTCGTCACCCAGTCGTTTTCCGGGGCCGCGCTGATGCCGGGGCTCGTCAACGCCCATACCCATTTGGAACTCACCGGGTTGGCCGGCCAGGTCGAGGAATCCGATTTCTCGGCGTGGATTCGAGGCGTCCGGGGGGTCAAGGCCGGTCTCAGCGCGGAGTGGTTCGCCGCCGCCGCCCGCCAGGGCGTGCGAGACGGGTTCGCGGCCGGGATCACCACAGTACTCGACACCGGGGACTCAGGGGTCGTTCTCCAGGCCTTAGTCGACCTCGGGGGTGCTGGGGTGGCTTACCAGGAGGTGTTTGGTCCCGATCCGGTCCAATGCGACGAGAGCATGCGGGGTCTTCGAGACCGGGTGCTGGAGCTTCGGCCTCACGCCCGGGGCCGGGTCCGACTCGGCGTTTCGCCGCATGCCCCGTACACGGTCAGCGGGCCCCTCTACCGGGCCGTCGCGGAGTTCGCGAGGGCGGAAGGCCTGCCCCTCGCGGTCCACTTGGCCGAATCTCCCGCCGAAACGATGCTGGTCGCCGGCCACGTCGGTCCCTTTGCCGAAGCATGGAATGCCAGGGGCATTCCCCCCGTCGCCCGGCATGGAGACCCCAGCGCGGCCGCCCAGCGGTCACCGGTCAGCTGGCTCGATGCCCACGGCGTGCTCGGTGCGGACACGCTCTGCATCCACACCGTGCAGCTCGACCAGGCGGACCTGGATATCCTGGTGGCCCGCCGGGCCCCGGTGGCTCATTGCCCCTGCTCCAACACCCGCCACGGGCATGGAAACGCCCCATTGGGGCGATTGCTGGCGGCCGGGGTTCGAGTCGGGCTCGGCACCGACTCCGTGATCAGCGTCGGGCTACTGGATCTTTGGGCCGAAATGCGGGCAGCGGCCGCCTTGGCCGGGCTGACCCCGGGCCAGGCGCTGGCCCTGGCCACCGTGGGCGGCACCCGGTTGATCGGGACCGAGCTCGAGGTCGGTTGGCTCGGGGTCGGCGCCTTTGCCGATGTGATTGCCGTGGCGCTGGCTCCGGAAACCGAGGGGCTGCCGGTGGAGGCCCGCCTGTTGGCTGGGGGCCCCGGTAACGTTCTAGCCACATTTGCCTCCGGCCGGCCGGTCTTCCGCCGGGGGGGCGCTTGATCTTCCTACCCCCTTGTTCCTACAATGCTAGTGTCCCACGACGCGGAGAACTGGCGGTGCGATGTCTCGCGCTCAACGCATCATTTGAACCCCTGACGATGGTCCCGCTCCGGCGGGCCCTCCGCTTGGTGATCGACGGCAAGGCCGAGATCGTCGAGGCGGAGGGAGGGGAACAGATGCGGAGCGCGAGGCTCGCGCTCCCTAAACCGGCCATTATCCGGCTGGTCAAGTTCGTCCACGTGCCCCGGAAGTTCCGCCGGCAGGTGACGAACACCTTCCTGTTCGCCCGGGATGCCTACACCTGCCAGTATTGCGACCGGCACCAGAACGAACTCCGCCCCCGAGAGTGTCTGACTCGTGATCACCTGCTTCCGATTTCCCGGGGCGGTGGCAACGATTGGCGGAACGTGGTCACGGCCTGCAGCACCTGCAACACGAAGAAAGGCAACCGGCTGCCCGAGGAATGCGGGATGCACCCGTCCACCTCGCCGATGGAGCCGCACTTCGTTCACCTGTCGTGGGCGGTCCGGCGGCTGACCCACACCCAGGCCAAGTACATCCGACTCTTCTACGGCCCCGAAGCCCTCCGCGCCATCGGCGGCTAGGGGCCGCAAGGCGCGCCGAGCCGGCTACTCCTCGGGCTTCACCACGAATTGCTCTGACCGCGTTCCAAGCACCTGGCTCGGTAATCCGGCGATTCGGAGCAGAAACCGCCGGATGCCCCGTCCAACAACGGTGCCGGGCTCCGGGGTTTCGATCGTGGGGTCACCCGCCAGAAACTGTTCCAGTTGGTCCAAGTCCTGATCGGACAACGCGGTGATCCGCACGGCCAGGGTGTAGTAGAACCGCCCCGCGCGCGTCGGCGTCCATTCGATTCGCTGGGGCTTGTCCACTTCCCGGACCGCCGAATCCCGGATCGCAAACCGGAGCGGGCGGCCGGGCCGGCCGCTCACGATCCGGGTAATCGAATACTCCTCCTGGAGCGGCTCTTTAATCACGATCGCTTGCCATTCGACCGACCCGAGGAACTCGTCGATCCACCCCTCCCGGGATCGCCACGACTCGAGCGAATACGACACGACCAGGGGCAGGGAATTGTCGAGTGCTTCGTCCCACCGCGGGTCGGCCAGGAGGTTCTTGAGGGAGACGATCGCCCGCCGGGCTCCGGTCCGATGCACCGTCGTGTCAAGGCTCATCGAGACGGCGACCGAGCGCGATTGGGCCTCTGCCCTCGAGCCGAGTGCCACCAGGCCCGCCACCAGCCACGACGATCGGCGCATCAGAATCGTCGCTGGAGTCGGAGGGAGAAACGGAACGAGCGGTTGACCGCCACCGATTTGGCCAGGTAGACACCGATCCCCCCGGCGTCGATGCCGACGCCGACATCGGCATCCCACTCGCCGAATGCCGGGATCCGATTGTTCGGCACCCGCCCGGGGCCCCCGCCCGTGAGCCAGGCCTTGCCCGCGTCCGCCAGGAGCACCAACTCCGCCCGCTCAATGCCCAAGATCTGCTGCAGTGCCGCCAGTTCTGCGTTCCGGATCCGGAACGGCAGGTCAATCGGCAGGTTGGTCCGGATCTCGAGTTGAGCGGCCAGGATGCGATCGCAGAGCGAGGCTTGGCTCTGGTCCGAGAACCCCTGCGGGCCGCAATTGAGGTCGCGAAAACCGAACCCGGGCAGGATGTCCGGGCCGCCTAACGAAACGCGGCGTTGCACCGGTAACGGGTCGCCCCCGACCCATCCCGCGCCCAGGATTCGAAGGTTGATCCGGGTGTTGGGGTTGAGTCGGGCGTACCGGGCCACGTCGAACCGGAGTTTCGAGAATGCGTAACGCCCCGGCTCGATCGGCGGCCGGACCGCGGCCGGGAGGGCCACCGGTGAGGCGTCGTCGCTCCGGCTGCTCTCGAAATCCGCATGGATTTTCCACCCGGTCGAGGGCCGCGCCTGGTCGTTCCGGGTATCGTAGTCGAGCGACACCTTGCTGGTTCGGTAGAATCCGTCGTCGATCAGCGGATTCGGACGCCAGGTATCCTGGTTGCGGAGCAGGGAGACCGGATCGCTCGACGGTACCGAGCGTTCCTGGTCGCCCCGAAACGACAAGCCGAGCCGGAGGGTGGGCAGCGGAGCGACGCTCGCGTAGCCCTCGAGGCCCCGGGCCTCGTAATGGTCGCGGTAGTCCCGTTGGAACAGAAAGGCCGACCACCCCGCCTCGCCTTTGGTCAACGGTTGGTCTTCGATCGACTGGATTTGCCGGTAGCCGCGGGCCCCGAAGCTGAGCCACCGGCGGGCCGATCCGGCGCGGAATTCAGTCGACACCACAAAGCCGATGTCGTCGCGGAGTTTGGTGCGATCGCTGGTCGGCCTGAAAATGCCCCGGAGATCGAGCCTCGCATCCGCTCGGTCGGAGCCCTGGGTCGTGAAGGAGGGCCCGAACACGATCGGCAGCCCTTCGACTCGGTTGTAGGTTCGGCCGGTCTCCAGACTCAACTCAGTGCTGATCCGGCCGGTCTGGAACGACGTCCGGGCCGAGGCAATTTCGCCGAGCGGTTTCCGGTGCTCCCGCGCTTCGAGCAGGCCGTTCGGTTTCCGGAACACCGGCGCCAGCGCGTCGTACGCGGTCCGCTCGCCGTCGAGCCGTCCGCCCGGGCGGACCTCGATCCGCCCGCCGGTGACCAGCACCGGTCCGAGCACGGTGCCCCCCGGCCCGATGATCAGGTCGCCATTGATGACGAGGATCGCCCCCGCAATGGTCCCATTGACCCGGAGGGTCCCCCGGTACACCGCCACCCTACCTTCGAGTCGAGCCCCCGCCGGCAGCGAAAAGCTGCCCCCGAATCGGGTCGTCGCGCTGTCGTTATAGACCGCGACCACCTGTCCCACCACCCCGCTCGGCAAACTCCGCACGACCGCGGTATCGACCTCCGGCAACGGCCGAATAATCACCAAACTATCCTGAGCCCAAACCCGCTCCCCCTCTCCCCCCGAGAACAGGAGCGCGAGCACCCAAACCGAGCACCGAACGCCGAGTGCCGAGTGCCGAGCGCCGAGTGCCGAGTTCACGACAACCCCAACCGCTTCATCCGCCGGTACAAGTTGGCCCGGTCGGTCTGCAGCGCCCGCGCCGCCTCCGCGACATTGCCCTGGGCCCGCGCCAGTCCTTCCCGGACCAGGGCGCGCTCGTAGTCATCGAGCAAGTTGGAAAGGGAACGTCCCTGGAGATCCAGGCTCCCGGGCTGGGCCACGGCGTCGGTCACCGGTCCGGGTTCGGTTCGTCCCCGGGACCGCGGCAGCACCTGTCGCACCAAGGCGGCGTCGATTTCCGGACCCCCGATGATCGAGAGCCGTTCGATCACGTTGGCCAACTCCCGGACATTGCCGGGCCAATCGTACGACGCCATCGACGCCAGGGCCTCGGCCGTAAAGTCGGGAGCTTGATGGCCCCGAAGCCGTTCCGCGAGATGGGTGATCAACGCCGGGAGGTCCTCGAGCCGATGCCGAAGCGGCGGCAGTTCGATCGGAAAGACCGCCAGCCGGAAGTACAGGTCTTCCCGGAACGTGCCGGCGGCCACCGCCTGATCGAGTCGCTGGTTCGTGGCCGAGATGACGCGGACATCAACCCGCTGGACCCGCTCGGCGCCGAGCCGCTGGATCTCGCCGGTTTCGAGGACCCGAAGCAATTTGGCCTGCGCCTCGAGGTTCAAGTCGCCGACCTCGTCGAGGAACAACGTGCCTCTATCCGCCAGTTCGAACCGCCCCATCCGCCGTTCGGTTGCTCCGGTGAACGCGCCGCGCTCGTGGCCGAACATCTCACTCTCAACCAAGTCGCGCGGAATCGCGGCGCAGTTCACCGACACGATCGGCTTCCCGGCTCGGCGGCCGGCCTGATGGATCGCGTTGGCGACCAGTTCCTTGCCGGTGCCCGATTCTCCGTAGACCAACACCCGGGCCTCGGTCGGTGACACCTGGGAGATCGCTTCGGCCACCTTCTGCATACCCTTGGTCGTCCCCACCATCTCGATTCGGGGCCGCTTGAGCTGCGATTTGAGGGCCCGGTTTTCGGCCTGGGTCCGGGTCAGCTCCAGCGCGGACCGGAGGGTAATCAAGACCGCTTCGGGTGTCAGGGGCTTTTCCAGGAACTGGAAGGCTCCGTGCTTGATGGCCCGGACCGCATCGGTCAGTTGGGCCTTGCCGCTCATCATGATGACCGGGACGCTCGCGTCCCGCTCCCGGATCTTCTCCAAGGTCGCGATTCCGTCGGGCCCCGGCGGCATCATCAAGTCGAGCAGAATGGCGTCCGGGTGGTCGCCGTCGATGGCCAGCAGGGCCGCGTTGCCGTTGGGGGACTCGGTCACGTCGAAGCCCTCAGACTTGAGCAGGGCCCCGAGCATCCGCCGGATGTTCGCTTCATCGTCTACGATCAAGACGCGTATGGTCATCGTTGGTTTGTCCGCCGGTCCGCGACTCGGCGCTCCACATAAGGTCGATCGGTTGGTCGAGTCTTGGCGCTTTCGGGCAAGAGCGGGAGCCAGATCACGAACGTCGCCCCCCCGCCCGGCGTCTCGGCCACTTCGATGATGCCCTGATGCAAGTCGACCGATTGCTTGACGATGGCGAGACCGAGACCGGTGCCATCGCTCTTCTCCGTGAAATACGGCTCGAACACCCGACTTCGTTTCGCCAGGGGGATTCCCGGGCCTTGGTCTGCGATCGACACCCGAACCCCGCCTTGCCACGGACGGATCGTCGCCTCGATCCGGCCAACACCCAGCATGGCTTCGGCGGCGTTTCGAATCACGTTCGCAAAGGCCCGTCGGAGGGCGTCGTAGTGCCCAACCACGTGGGGAGTGTCGGGGGTGACTTGGAGGTTTCCCTCGATCTCGACCGGAAGCGAGGTCCGGAGCAACTCGCCCAGCAACTCGCCCAAATCGACCTCGGCCGGCGGTCCTTCGGGGAGCCGGCCCAGATTGGCGAAGTCCCGCGCCAATTGCTCCAGCCGACTCGACTCGGTTCGGAGCACGTCCAACGCCTCTTCCTGCTCGGGATTGGCGTTCCGGCTGAGCGACGTAACGGCAAATCGGATCGGAGTCAGCGGGTTCTTCATTTCATGGGCCACCCGGCGGGCCACTTCCCGGAACGCCCGGAGTCGCTCGGATTCGAGCTCCGACCTCCGGGCTTGGGCCAGGCCGGCGGCCATGTCCCGAAGGGCGGTTCGAAGGGACGCGAATTCCGGGGCGCCGGACCGGGGAGGGTCGGGGGGCAGCGGTTCGTTGCGCCGAATGTGGCCGGTCCACCCCACCAACTCATCGATCGGCCAACTCAGCTGCGCGGCGAGGTTCCGGCCCAGAAAGATCGCGGCGTAGAACAGCACCGTGCCGAGCACGGCCAGCAAGATGGCCCGGCCGTAGGTCTCGAGGCGCTTGTAGGTATAGGCCTGCTGGGAAACGCGGAGGGCTTCGTTGAGACGGACTTTGTAGTGGCTGAGCGCCTGGATTTCCGGCGGTGAGAGCCGGGTGGTATCGAGGGTATTGAGCAGCCGAATCCCCGATTCACGGAGGGGGCGGACGACGGCTTGGGCGGCCTTGGCGGGGTTGTAACGGATCGTCGAATAGGCCCACCCAAACATCGCCATGGCCGAGGGCAGGGCGATCAGGAACAGGGTGAGGGAGATCCGCCCGCGAAAGGACAGTCCGCGCATGGCGGAAGGTAATCGCAATCAGCGGTCATGGATCGGGCCGGCTCGCACGATCCGCCTCCGGACATAAAAAGGGCGCCGGCATTTGCCGGCGCCCTTCCAGCCTCCGTGGATCGAGGAGGGTCGGCGGACTATGCCTGCTGCTGCCGCCGCCGAACCCAGCCCATCCCGGGCATGGCGACCAAGCCAATGGCCATCAGGCCCATGGTGGCTGGTTCGGGAACTGGGGCCAGGCCGCCGTCGATATCTACTTGGGATGGGTTCGCGTCCGACCCCGGGAGCCCTACCGGTAACACAGCCGACCGCCTAGACTTGAACGGCTTGGTTTCGGCACGACGCCGAAACCCGCTCTCAACAATAGGCCGCTACCGGGACGGCGGTTCCTGACTGAATCCCCGCGACTGCCACCCGGCAGTGCGGTGAGCGGCGGGAGCCGATGTTCCGGGGGGCCATGGAGTAGAAAAGTAAAGTGACTGGTCCGACTTCGCGGGCAGGCCGACAGGCCTCGCTCGCCGCCCCATCATCCCCCGCCGCGCCCGCCTCCCACGCCGCACTCCTGATCGACTTCGACAACGTCACGATGGGCATTCGCTCCGATTTGACCAAGGAGCTCAAGGCCCTGTTGTCGAGCGACATCATCCGTGGCAAAGTGACCGTGCAACGGGCCTACGCCGATTGGCGCCGCTATCCGCAGTACGTCATGCCGCTCACCGAGCGGTCGATCGACATGATCTGGGCCACGGCCGTTGGTTCGACGAAGAAGAACGCCACCGACATCCGGCTGGCCATCGACGCCATCGAGTTGGTCTTTACCCGACCGGACATCGGCACGTTCATCGTGCTGTCGGGCGACAGTGATTTCTCGTCGCTCGTCATGAAACTCAAGGAGTACGGGAAGTACGTCATCGGGATCGGGATCCGGGACTCGGCCAGCGATCTCTTGATCCAAAATTGCGACGAGTATTTCTCCTATACGGAATTGGCCGGGCTGCATCGCGAAGTCGACGCCCCGGCGGCCCGTCGTGACCCGTGGGAGTTGGTGGTCGAAGCCGTCGAGCGGATGGTCAAGCAGGGCGATGTCATGCGGTCGGATCGGCTGAAGCAGGTGATGCAGCAGATCGATTCGAGCTTCGACGAACGGAACGCCGGCATCAACCGGTTCAGCAAGTTCGTGACCGAGGCCGCGACCCGGGGTCTCCTCAAGGTCGCGAAGCTCGACAACGGCCAGTACGAGGTAGCGCCGGCTCCTGGCCGGGCGGCGTCGGCCACTACCGTGGTTCCGGCACCGGCCCCCGAGCGGGATGGCGAACGCCGTGGGGGTCGGGGCCGGGGTCGAGGCCGCGATCGTCGCGACCAGCCGACGAGTGGCCGGACCGAGGCCGCACCGGCCCCGGCAGCCGAACCGTCTCGCCGGGCACCCCAGGCCGCGCAGCCGGTTGGCCCTCCGGGAGATTACCTGACCCTCGGGGCGGCGTTCTCGTTGCTGACCCGGGCCCTTGGCGAACTGCAGAACCCCGTGACCCATGACACGCTTCGGGCCCGGATGGCAGCGCTCCACGGCCGTGAAGATCCGCTGTTCGAGCCAACGCGCTTCCCCCGGCTCCTCCGGCAGGCCAACGATGCCGAGGTGGCCGACGTCAAGAAGACCGGCGAGGATCAATATGAGGTGGCGCTGACGCGTTCGGGTCGGGCGTCGCTGGGTGCCAATGGCGGCTCGAGCATCAATGGATCGCCGGATGGGGCCAAGTCGATCCCGGCCGGCAGTTCGAACGGGTCGACCAAGAGGGACTCCGGCTCGGTATCGGCGCCGGTTCCTGAGGCCGATCCGCTGGCCTCCCGGGTGGCGGGCATTGGGTTCCGACGAGGGTCACGAGGCCCGTCGCGACCGCCGGCAGTGCCGATGATCGGGCTCGTTGATTTCGGCAAGAAGACCCCGGCCCCCGTTAAGGCCGTCGCGGTCGCTGTGGCCGAAGTCGAGACCAAACCCGACCCCAAGGCCAAGACCAAGACCAAAGGCCCGGTCCGATCCCGCGGGACGAAGAAGGCCAGCACGGCGGTACCGAAGCCGGCCGAGGTGCCTCCCGTGCCGGCGAAATCAGGCGGCGTTCGTCGGGGCAGCCCGCGGTCCCGGGGTCCGAGGAAGCCGCGCTGAGCCGAGTCCTACCAGACCGCTTTTTTGCCCGCTCGGCCGAGGCCATTGCTCGGGATCTGATTGGGGCGATGGTCGTCTCTGAAGCCGGGGGCGAGCGGGTCCGGGGTATGGTCGTTGAAACCGAGGCATATCTCGGACGGGACGACCCGGCGTCCCACGCGTACCGGGGCCGGCGCCACGCCGGCAACGTCGGCATCTACTCCCCGCCAGGCCACTGGTACATTTACCGGTCGCACGGGCTCCACTGGTGCGCCAATCTCGTGACCGGTCCCGCCGGAATCGGCGCGGCGGTGTTGCTCCGGGCGGTTCGGATTACCGAGGGCCAGGAGGTGGCGGTGCGCCGTCGCGGGGGTGTGGCGCCCCGAATCTTGAGCAACGGGCCGGGTAAGCTCTGTCAGGCACTCGGGATCGACCGCTCCCTCGAAGGTTGCCTGATGCGGCGATCGGCCGTCTCGATCAGCCCGGGGCCCTCCGTCGGTGCACTCCGAGTCACTGCGAGGATCGGGATTACCAAGGCCGCCGATTGGCCGCTCCGCTTCCTGATGCCCTAACGACAAACGGGGTGGCATCGCGCCGCCCCGTTGTCGTCATCCCGAGTTGAGCCGCGAAACTCAGTACCCGCCCCCGTGGATGCCTTCCTTTGCCCCGCCGAGCGAAACCCGAAGCCCGCCGACTAATCCGTGCGACGCGCTTCGGACTAACTGGTCGGCCGCGGGGGCCGACGTAATCTGGTATTGGCCGAAGACCACCATCCGGTCGAGCCGAAATTGGACGCCGGTCACGAAGCCGATGAAACCGTTGGTGGATTGCTGCGCTGCCAGTCGCTTGGCCAAGCCGGCCTGGGCCTGCGAGGTGAAGACGCCGCCCGGCTGGGGATCAATGACCTGGAGCAGGCCGAAGCCCAACCCGAAGTAGGGCTGGGTTGCGCCCTTCACCGGAAAGGCCGTGATCACGGCCGAGTACTTCCGGAGGTGACTGAAGCTCACCGGCCGGATCCCTCCCGGCGTGGTGGCGTCGGTGTAGCTGCTGCCCTCCGAACCGCCAAAGGCCTCGTCGACCGAGAGGATCAGTCCGGTGCGTTTGGCCATGACCAGAATGTGGCCGCCAGCGGTCGGAACGAAGCCTCGGGTCTGCGACGGGGTTTCGAAGCCGAGCATGCCGGCTTGGGCACCCAGGTACCACTTGAAGGAATCTTCGGTGCGCTGGGCAAATGCCGGCGTTGCCAACATCACCAGGCCACCGAAGGCCACCACTGCTGCTCGAACAGGACGCATTGAACGGCCTCCCGCCAATGATCGAAGGACCAACGGACGCTGACCGTCATGGCAAACCCCGTGCTCAAGACAGTTCCTGCAGCATTCCGGATGATATTCTCGGAGAACGGGTTGGCGTTTGCCAAAAACTTACATTTTAAGTCGTTCTACAGAAACGAGATAGCGTGGAGCGACCCGGAGATTCTTAGGTGTATGAAAACCGTACTGTCCTCGCACCGCTCCGACCGGAACCCCTCCGGCCGGGCAGATTGTCGGCAGGTTTCGGAGGAACGCGAGAATTGCGGCACCCGGCGGCTAGATGAGGCCGAGGCGCCGCCCGACCTTGGCAAAGGCCCGGAGGGCCTCATCGAGGTCATCGATGGTATGGGCACCCGAAATCTGGCATCGAACCCGGGCGGTTCCCTGGGGCACCACCGGGTACCCGAAGCCAGTGACGAAAACGCCCTCGTCGAGGAGCAGTTCGCTCATCCGGATGGCGTCGGCGGTTTCGCCGATGATGACCGGAATGATGGGGGTTTCGCCGTCGAGGGGCTTGAAGCCGAGGTCCTTGAGGCCGGCCCTGAAGTAGCGGGCGTTGTCCTGGAGTTTCCGGACCCGCTCGGGGTGAGCCTCGATGAACCGGATCGCCGCCAGGCCAGCGGCTGCGACCGCCGCCGGCAGGGCGTTGGTAAAGAGTTGGGGACGGGCCCGCTGAATCAGGTAGTCGGTGACATCGGACGACCCCGCGACGAACCCGCCGGCGCCCCCTGAAAGCGCTTTCCCGAGGGTCGTCGTAATGATGTCGACATCCCCCACCATGCCGAAGTGCTCGGCGGTTCCCCGGCCGGTAGCGCCGAGGACGCCCGTGGAGTGGCTGTCGTCGACGACCAGCACGGCCCCGTGTTTCCGGCAGACGGTGAGCAGGTCCGGCAGATTGACGATCGACCCTTCCATCGAAAAGACGCCGTCGGTGACGACCATCTTCACCTTGCGATCGGTGGCGGCGGCCAGCTTCGCATCGAGGTCCTTCATGTCATTGTGCTGATAGACACCGGTTTGGCACTTGGCGATGACCTTGGCCAGCCGGATGCCGTCGATGATCGAGGCATGGTTCAGTTGGTCGCTCAGGACGAGATCGTCCTCGTTGAGCAGGGTAACCGGAAACGCCTCGTTGGCATTCCAGCAGCTCATGAACGACAGGGACGATGGCGTGCCGACAAACTTGGCCAAAGCCGCCTCGAGGTCCCGGTGGATCGTCAGGGTGCCGCAGATGAACCGCACCGATGCCGACCCAGCTCCGAACTTGTCCAATGCCGCCTTGCCGGCGGCGATGACGTCGGGCTCGTTGCACAGTCCGAGGTAGTTGTTGGAGGAGAGGATGATGACCTCGCCCCGGCCTTCCATGTGAGCCCGGGCGCCTTGCGGGCCCTCGAGGAAGTTGAGTCGCTTGTAGATCCCGTCGCGGCGGAAACCGGCCAGGGCTTCCGACAATCGGGTATCGAGCGGGCTCGTCATTGGGCGATCTCCAGGATGACCTTGCCGGCTGTGCCGTTCTTGATGACCCCGATGGCTTCGGCGATCTGTTCAAGGGGGAAGCGGTGGGTAATGACGGGTCGGGGATCGAGTTGGCCCCCGCGAATCAGGCGGCCCATCGTGTTCCAGGTTGAATACATCTTCCGCCCGGTGACGCCGTAGAGCGTGAGACCCTTGAAGATGACTTCGTGGGCAAAGTCGACCTCGGTGCTCCGGCTCGGAGTGCCCAGCAGGTTGACTCGGCCGCCAAGCCGGGCGGCTTTGAAGGCCTGGGCGTGGCCCGCCGGGTGCCCGCTCATTTCGCAGACCAGGTCAACACCGTTGCCGTGGGTTGCTTCGAGGACTCGGTCAACCACCTCATCGCGCCCCGGATTGAGGGTCAGGTGGGCGCCCATCTTGCGGGCCAAGTCGAGCCGCATGTCGTTGAAATCGCTGGCAATGACGGTCGAGGCGCCCGCCGCCCGGGCCACGCCGACGGCAAAGCAGCCGATCGGGCCGCAGCCGAGGACGAGCACGGTGCTGCCCGCAAGCTCGGCGCCTTCGAGGACCGTGTGGACGGCGTTGCCGACCGGATCCATGATGGCGCCGATCTCCACCGGGATGCCGTGGAGCCGAACGATATTGCTGGCCGGCATCGCGATGTAGTCGGCAAACGCTCCGTCCCGATCGACTCCGATGATCTGGGTCCGTTTGCAGAGGTGCCCGTTCCCGGTCCGGCATTGGAGGCAGTGGCCGCACACGATGTGGCCTTCGGCAGTGACCAGCTCGCCGACGGCGAGGATCCCGGCGCGGCGGGCCTCGTCGCCGAGTTCCACGATCTCGCCGGCAAACTCATGACCGATGACCACCGGAGGCTTCATCCGGTTGGAGGCCCACCGGTCCCATTCCCAGATATGGAGATCGGTGCCGCAGACGCCCGCGGCGTGAACCCGGATCAGGACGTCCGCGGGTCCACAAGTTGGCTTCGGGACCTCGACCAGGGTCATCCCGACCCCGGGGGCGGTCTTTACGATAGCGCGCATTTGGTCACTTGAGCCGGAGGAAAAACTGGAGCAAGATATACCGGCGACTATGACTGGGTAAGGTTACGTCGGCCCGGTCGGTGGCCGGTCAGTCCGAATCGGTATCAGGAGTTCGAGGACCTCTGATCTGGGGCAACCGGTGGTGCCAGGAGTCATGCTCCGCTTCGCGCTCGGCGGTCCAGAGATAGGCCCAGAGTTTGGTGGCCGTCGTTCGCGAGGTGCCGGGCGAAATGATGATGCCGACGGGCGACGTGGTCGACGACAGAGAGTCTGGCATGGTGCCTCCGAGAGGGTCGCGGAATCGATGAAGCGACACTCTAAGGACGCCCGCCCCCGACGGATCCGCACGGCGGGCCGGGCGGGGCTATTTGACGGAGGAAAGTCCGCTTGGGCGGATCGGGGGGCCGGAGAGGAGGAAGCCCCGCAGGCCAGGCTCGTTGGAGCGACCCGTGGGTCCTCCGGGAGGGGGCGGGATCTTCTGCCAATCGGGGTAGTGGCGGAGGCAGCTTTCCGGCGCGATGTCCGCGTCGGACGAGACCAGGGCGTGGAGTCCCTCCGGAGCCGTGCGCTGCTGGGCCTGGATCATCAGCGACCGTTGCCGGTCCGGCGTCAGTGACTGGACCGTGGCGGCATCGATGACCACGAGGTGGTAGGGGCCGTTGACGGCCGCCGGAATCCAATGGCCGAGCATCACGACGAAGGCTTCGCACTGCCCGCTCAAGGACTCGGAGGCCAGGGTCCCTTCGATCTTGGTGGCGGCGGTGGTATCGCCAATCAAGCAGTGGATCTCGAGGTCATGGGCCGCCAATAAATAGACGGCCCGTTCGGCCCCGGTGCCGATGACCAAGGCCCGGTCGCCGGGTTCGAGCCGGGGCAGGACCAGGGCGACAGGGTCGACGGTCGACATCCCCCAGCGGGTCGGTGATCGCTGGGCTTCCCGAAGGGGGAGGATCTTGGAGCGCCACCTCCGAAACGAGGGCAGCTTCAGCCGCTCGATGATCTGCTGGTCGACGGTTTCCTGCATCAGCATCTCGGTCATCACGAACTGATCGCTTCGGGCCCCGTGGAGCTCTGAGGCGGCATCATCGCCGAGGCGCATCAACATTTCGCGGGAGAGCGAATCCTTGTAGTCCTCGATCCGCTGCATCAGGTAGGCCCGGTGCTGCTGCTCCAATGACGGGAGCGACCGAAGCCGCCGCGCGGGCGCGGCGTCTTCCTGGGGGTCGAGTTGGATGGCGGTACGCACGATACGATATAGTGGCCGGATTGTCCCAAGTATAAGCCTAACCATGTCTAACTGTGGAGGGGGTTACCCCGATCCTGGCTCGACTCGCAGCACAGCGCCTTTCAAGTACCCGGTTTCTGGTATGGTCAGGACCTCGGGATGGTCGGAGGGCTGGGTCAGGTGCTCGACCAAGGTGACGCGCCGGCCGCTATCGGCCGCTGCCTCGGCGAGCATCCCGAGGAATTCGGGCCACCGGACGTGGTAGGAGCATGAGGCGGTCACGAGATGGCCGCCCGGGCTGACGAGGCGAATTGCCCGGAGATTGATATCCTTGTAGCCCTTCAGGGCTTGGTGGACCGACCCCTTGTTCTTCGCGAACGCCGGTGGATCCACGACGACCACATCGAATCGTTCCTTGGCCCGGTCGAGGTCGCGCAAGCCTTCGAAGGCGTCGGCTTCGAGCCAGGTCAGGTTGGTAAAGCCGTTCAGCCCGGCGTTGGCTTGACCGCGGGTCAGCGCCTCGGCGCTGACGTCCATGGCGACAACCGACCGGGCCTGGCGGGCCAAATGGAGAGCGAACGAGCCGTGATAGCTGAAGCAATCGAGACCGCGACCGCCGGCCGGCATGAGTTGGCCGGCTTTGAGCCGGTTGATCCGCTGATCCAGAAAGGCGCCGGTCTTTTGGCCGGACCACGGCGCCGCGAGATACTCGATCGGACCTTCCCGGACCCGGAGATCCTCCGGTACCGTCCCGTACAGGAGAACGATTTCCTGGGGGAGGCCCTCCCGGCGCCGGACGTTCGGGTCATGGCGGGCCAGGATGCCTTCGGGGGCGAGGACATCGAGGACGGCCGCGACAATATCCGATCGACAGGTTTCGAGCCCGGCGCTCAGGATTTGGACGACGACCCACCGATCGTATCGATCGATGATGAGGGACGGGAGGCCGTCGCCCTCGCCGTGGACGACTCGGTAGGCCGAGGCATCGATCGGCCCCCGGCGGGCGAGCGCCCGGGTGATCCGTTCCCGCCACCAAGTCTGGTCGATGGTTGCTTCCGGCCGGCGGTCGAGCAACCGGACTCGGATTTCAGAGGCAGGGGAGTAGAGTGCCTTGCCGATCGCCTTGCCGCGGTGATCGGACACAGTCGCGACGCCAGCCGAACCCTCGTCGGACGTGACGTCGCTGGCAAAGATCCAGGGATGGCCTTGGGTCCACCGCTCGGCGCCCCGCTTGGTGACCCGAATTTCCTGCACGAGACGATCCTCCAGTGGCCTGGGGTACCAATGTTGCTACCTGGCTAGGGTTCGGAGTATTCTGATCCCATGACCTTCGCTGGTGTTGACCTATGATGCTCTACATCGGTCCCGATGTAATCGCGCCGTTGGCTTCGATCTTGGCCGCAATCGGTGGCGCCATTCTCATCTTTTGGCGCCAAGTCAAGTCGTTCTTCAGCCGAGTCGGAACGTGGTTTGGTCGCGACCGGGGCAAGCCGCCGATTGCCTAGGCCCAAATCAAGGGAGGCTCGGTCGAGGCTTCGACCTGTTCCTTGGTCCAGCCAGGAAGCAGTTCGACGACCTTGAGGCCCGCCGGGGTGACATCGAGCACACAACGCTCCGTGATGATGCGATGCACGCATCGTTCTCCCGTAAGGGGCAGGGAGCATTTCTTGAGGATCTTCGGGGCGCCCTTGGCGGTATGCTCCATCACGACGATGACCCGCTTGGCGCCGGCCACCAAGTCCATGGCCCCGCCCATTCCCTTGACCATCTTGCCCGGAATCATCCAGTTGGCGATGTCGCCGGTTTCCGATACCTGCATGGAGCCCAAGAATGTCATTGCCACATGCCCGCCCCGAATCATCCCGAACGAGGTGGCGCTGTCGAAGTAGCTGGTGCCGGGCAGTTCGCTCACGGTTTCTTTGCCGGCGTTGATCAGGTCGGGATCTTCGTCGCCATCGAGCGGATAGGGCCCGACGCCCAGCATCCCGTTCTCAGATTGGAGCACGACACTGGCTCCGGCGGGAATGTTGTCGGCAATCATGGTGGGAATCCCGATGCCCAGGTTGACGTAATAACCGGTCCGGTCGCTGAGGCTCAAGATTTCTTGGGCGGCGCGCCGGACGATGACCTGGCGGATATCGTCGCTCATCGGGGCCTCACGGTTCGGCGTTCGATCAGTTTCTCCTGCGATTGGCGCTGAAAGATCCGCTGGACGAAGATGGCCGGGGTGTGCACTGTGTCGGGTTCGATCTCGCCGGGTTCGACGAGGTGCTCGACTTCGGCGATGGTAATCCGGCCGGCCGTGGCGATCATCGGGTTGAAGTTCCGCGACGTCTTCCGGTATTGGAGATTGCCGAATCGGTCGCCTTTGTAGGCCCGCACCAAGGCGTAATCGCCGGTGATGCCGAGTTCCATCAAGTACCGCCGGCCGTTGAACTCCCGGACCTCCTTACCCTCGGCCACCAGGGTGCCGACCCCGGTCGGGGTGAAGAATGCGGGGATCCCGGCCCCGCCGGCCCGCATCCGTTCCGATAGTGTGCCTTGCGGGATCAACTCGACTTCAAGTTGGCCGCTCAGCATTTGCTTCTCGAAGACGTCGTTCTCACCGACGTAGCTCGACATCATCTTCTTGACTTGGCCGTTCTTGAGGAGATGAACCAGGCCGTGGCTGGAGGTTCCGGCGTTGTTGCTGACGATGGTCAGGCCGGTCACGCCGAGATCGCGGACCGCCATGATGCACTCATCGGGCACACCGCAGAGGCCGAACCCGCCGACGAGGAGCATGGCTCCGTTTGGGATGTCGGCGCAGGCCGTCTTGGCATCGGGAAAGACCTTATTCACGGCAACGGGCTCCCAGCGGTTGGAGTGTGCGAAGATAACGGCCCGGAGTCTCAATGGTCACGGGGTGAGCCAGCCACGCACGAGGGCGGAGGCCGCCTCGAGCCGGGGGAAGTCGACCCCCGTTTGTTCGGGGAACAGGCGGACGAGGTCTTGGGTGGCCACGTTGCCGGTTGCGCCGGGGGCGTAGGGACAGCCGCCGATGCCGCCGGCCGACGCGTCGAAGACGGTAATGCCGAATCCGGCGGCGGCCCGGGCGTTCTCGACGGCGCGGCCGAAGGTATCGTGGAAATGCATGGCGAGCCTGGCGGCGCCGATCCGAGGCATCAGGAGGTCGAGCAAGGCCGCGACCTCCGCCGGGGTCGCCTTGCCGATGGTGTCGCCGATCGACAATTCTGTGCACCCGATCTCGAGCAGAGAGTCGCAGACCGGAAGCACCGCTTCGGGGGCGATCGGGCCTTCATAGGGACAATGCCACGCGGTGGAGACATACCCCCGCACCGGCACCGGCGACTCCCGGACCACCGGGCGGAACCGGTCGACCGACTCGGCGATCGTGGCGTTGATGTTTTTTCTGGTAAACGATTCGCTCGCCGCGGTGAAGACGGACACCTTGTCGGCCCGGGCGGCTACGGCGCGGGCCAGCCCGGCTTCGTTGGGGACCAAGGCGGTGTAGCGAACGCCCGGCCGCCGGGTGATCCCGGCAAACACCTCGGCCGCGTCGGCCAGTTGCGGCACCCACTTGGGTGACACGAACGAACTGACTTCGATCTCATCGAAGCCCGCGTCTGAGAGGGCATCCACGAAGGCCACCTTCACGTCGGTCGGGATGACGGTCTTTTCGTTCTGAAGCCCGTCTCGAGGGCCCACTTCGACCAGTCGAATCGGGGTCATCGACGCGCTCGCTCGGCGGCCCGAATCCGGGCAATGGCCCGAAGGTGCTCGCCGTAGGTCCGGCTGAACACATGCTTGCCGTCGAGGCCGGCGACGAAGTAGAGGTACGGCACCGGGGCCGGATCGAGGACCGCCTCGATACTCTTGGTGCTCGGGGCGCCGACCGGACCGGGCGGGAGGCCGGGGTGTAAGTAGGTGTTGAATCGCGACGGGAATTGGTAGTCTCGTTCGAACAGCCGAGGCTTCCGTTTGCCGGTGGCCACTTGGATGGCGTACTGGACGGTGGGGTCGGCTTGTAGCGGCATCCGGATCCGGAGCCGATTGAGATAAACGGCGGCGACCAGGGGCCGGTCTTCGTCGCCCCGCGCTTCACCCTCCACGATCGACGCCATCGTCACGAGGTCGGTGCGCGACAGCCCCGCGGCGGTGGCGCGTTCGCCCCAGGTGGGGTTCCACCGGGTCCGAAACAGGGTGGCCATCTCACGCACCAGGCCCCGGGCCGTGATCATGCGGGACACGAAGTACGTCTCAGGGAGGAGAAACCCCTCCATCGACGGGCCCTCGACTCCGAACTCCTGCAGCAAGGCGGGATCGGTCGCAGCGGCCTTGATCGAGTCGGCTGGCAGGCCCAGAGCCGATTCGGCCGCCGCGCCGATACCCAGCAGGGTGAATCCCTCGGGGACGGTGAATCGAGTGGTCTTTTCGCTGCCGGCGACCAGCGTTTTGAGCAGGGCGAGCGTCGCTTCGCCTTGCCTCAGTTCATAGAACCCGGCCTTGAGCTTTCGGTCGAAGCGGCCCACCCGCGCCAGGAAGCCAAACCATTTCCGGTTGGTCACGAGGCGATGGGCCACCAGGCTGTCGGTCATTTCATTGAAACTGGCGCCTGGGGGGAGAAACACTTCTTCGAGGGGACCGGTGGCCGGCGCCCCGCCGCACGCCCACGTCAGGGCGGCCAGCGCAACCAACGGCGATCGCCGGCTCACGACGCGGGGGACCTGCTGTCGAGATAGTGTTGGAGCAACACCGCGGCCGCCAAGGCGTCGACTTCATCACGACGGCCCCGGGTGCTACCGCCTTGCTCCCGGATGGCCGCGAGGGCCCGGGCGGTGGACATCCGCTCGTCCCACAATTCCATCGGCAGGCCGGTTCGGCCGCCGATGGCCCCGGCCAATTCACGGGCCTCGCTGGCCGCCGAGCCCTCGTCTCCGCTGGATTCGAGGGGTAGCCCGACCAGGATGCCGGTCGGTTTTTCGGCCATCACATGTTCGAGAAATGCGGGCATGGGAAACCGCTTGCCGGCCCGGCGGGTCAGGGTGCCGAGCGGCGTCGCGATCAGTTGGGTCTCGTCGGAGACCGCGAGACCGATCCGTTTTTCACCCCAATCGACCGACAGCAGTCGTCCGGTGCGGGGGAGCGATCCGCTCATGTCTGCCCTACTGCACCATCGTAGCGAAGAATTCCTTGTTCGACTTGGTCCGCTTCATCCGTTCGAGCAGGAATTCCATGGCTTCGACCGGGGGCATGTCGGCCAGGAAGTTCCGGAGCAGATAGACCCGGTTGAGCTCGTCTTTATCCATGAGGAGCTCTTCTTTCCGGGTGCCGGATTTCTGGATGTCGATGGCGGGCCAGATTCGGCGGTCGGCGAGCCGGCGGTCAAGGACCAATTCCATGTTGCCGGTGCCTTTGAACTCTTCAAAAATGACTTCGTCCATCCGGGATCCGGTTTCGATCAGCGCCGTGGCGATAATCGTCAGCGAGCCGCCACCGTCGATATTCCGCGCGGCGCCGAAGAAGCGCTTTGGCTTTTGAAGGGCGTTGGCGTCGACGCCGCCGGAGAGGATCTTGCCGGAGTGGGGCACGACGACGTTATGGGCCCGGGCCAAGCGAGTAATCGAGTCGAGTAGAATGACGACGTCGCGGCCGTGCTCCACTAGCCGCTTGGACTTCTCAATCACCATGTCGGCCACCTGGACGTGCCGGTCGGCCGGTTCGTCGAAGGTCGAGGCGATGACCTCGGCTTTGACGTTTTCCTGCATGTCGGTGACTTCTTCGGGCCGCTCGTCGATCAGCAGGACGATCAGGACCACCTCGGGGTGGTTCTCATTGATCGCGTTGGCGAGCTTCTGCATCAAGATGGTCTTACCAGCCTTCGGCTGGGCAACGATCAACCCGCGCTGGCCCTTGCCGATCGGGGACAAGAGGTCGACCACCCGCATCGAGATGTCGCCCTTCTTGCTCTCCAATCGGATTCGGGAATCCGGGTACCGCGGCTTCAGGTTGTCGAAGGCAATCCGGTGCTTGGTCTTTTCCGGCTCTTCATAGTTGACCTGTTCGACCTTGAGCAGGGCGAGGTAACGTTCGCCCTCTTTCGGCGGCCGGACCTGGCCCATGACGGTATCGCCGGTTCGGAGGTCGAACCGCTTGATCTGACTCGGACTGACATAGATGTCGTCGGGGCCATAGAGGTAGTTCCAGTCTTGGCTCCGAAGGAAGCCGTACGCTTCGGGAAGGATTTCGAGGACCCCTTCGCCCCGGATAACGGTGTCCTTGTCGAGCAACGACTGCTCGATCCGGAAGATGAGATCCTGCTTGCGAAGGCCGGAGTAGTTGGTGATGTTCAGCTCTTGGGCCAGCTGATGCAGTTCGGCGACCGACTTCTGCTTCAGTTCGGAAATGTCCACGGAGGGAACCTCGTAGCCGGAGACCGCTGATAAATGGGTGGAGTGGTGATCCAGGTGCCCCGAACCGAGGAGCGTGCTGCGTGGTCGTATTGCTGTTCGGGGAATAGAAGGGTGGCGTCGATATTATAGCCCGCCACCCCCTTACTGTCAAGGGTCCCATGGATCAGTTTCCTGTTTTCTTCTCCGCCTGGCGCACCATTCAGGCCGGGAGCCGCGAGGTGATCGACGCCTTGGTCGTTCCGAACCCCGGGCGGCCGTCGGCCGAGTTTACGGCGTTCCTGGCGAGCTGGCCGGGGGCCCACTACTGGGCCGACCCTGGGCGGACCCGGCTGATTCTGGTCCGGCCGCTCGAGAAGGATGCTCCGATCGGCTGGACGAAGCACGTGGTGTTGTTCCTCCTCACGGCGTTGTTTTCCTTGGCGGCCGGAGCGGCCATGGCTGGGGTCTGGACGCCGGTCGATTATCCGGGCTTCGTCGTCGGTTTCGGTCAAGAACTGCTGGCCTTCTTTCAGGGGTTGGTCGCCGGCGACTGGCGGGTGTTCCTGGTCGGTTGGGCCTTTGCCGTGCCGTCCCTCGGCATCCTCTTGGTCCATGAGCTTGGCCACTATTTCGTGGCCCGGCGGTATGCGATCGACGTGACCCCGCCGTACTTCATACCCGTTCCTCCGACGATCTCGCCGATTGGAAGTTTCGGCGCCTTCATTCGGGCCCGGACCCCGGTCCTCGATCGCCAGCAGCTGGCGGATGTCGGAGCGGGGGGCCCGCTGGCCGGGTTCGTGGTGGCGGTGGCGGTCCTCATCTGGGGTTACCTGACGTCGGAACGGGTGCCTTGGGAGCCGGGGCTCACCAAGAGCTACGTCACTTTTGCCGGTCAGGTCCTGACGCTCGGCGACTCGTTGCTGACCCACTATCTGCGGGAGTGGCTGGTGCCCGGTGACACGGCGGTTCGGTTGAGTCTCCCCGCTTTTGCCGGGTGGGTCGGGTGTTTCCTCACCGGCCTCAACTTGCTGCCGCTGAGCCAACTCGACGGGGGGCACATCGCCTATGGGTTTCTCGGGCGGCGGCAAGGCGGGCTGGCGCTGGTGACGGTCGTCGCGCTGCTCTACCTCTCCCAGTTTTCGTTCAACTGGGTCATCTGGGTCGCGATGGCGTTTCTGATCGGCGGCGGACGTCTGCAGCACCCGCCGGTCATCTTGCCCGAGCGATCGATTTTCCGGCATCGGGCCTGGCTCGGCCTGGCCTGCTTGGCGGTCTTCGTCGCGACCTTCGTGCCGATTCCCTTTGCCCAGTGAGCGGTGCTATGGATGATGCGGAACGACTGCCCAAGCTCCGGCATGACATCGCCAACCCGTTGGCAGCCCTGCTGGCCGAGACCCAGTTGCTGTTGATGGAGCCGGAGGCGCTGACTCCCGAGGTGGCAACCGCCCTCAAGGAAATCGAAGCGATGGCCATTCGGATGCGGACCCTGCTGCGGGAGCCTTAGTCGGCGAGTCGCGTCGCGGCCACGCGGCGTTCGAGGACTTCCCGGATGTCCCGGGCCACGTCTGGCCCAACTGCGACGGCAGCCCGAACTCCGTCGGCGTCTTCCCCGTGAATGTCTCCGCCCGGGTCCCGAGCACGCCGTCCGCGGCGGCGTTCGCGTAGAGCAGTCGGCCGATGGCGTCGAACCGGAACGTCGCGACCGGCAGGCGGTCGAGTGCGGAGACGTCGGGCGCCGATCCGTCGTCCTGGTTCCGGAAGTACGCGGCGGTGAGGAGCTGGCGGTCGACCGGTATCGACCGGAACGACACCGTGAGCCGCATCGCGTGGCCGTCCCGGTGGCGGGCGACAATCGAGGTCCGGTCGCCCACGATCTCCTGGCGGTGCGGGACGAAGTCGTGGTTCGACCGCCCGACCAACTCCAATCGCCGGTAGCCAAAGAGCGACTCGGCCGAATGGTTGACCAATACGATTCGATCCTGATCGTCCGTGATGAGGGCGGGGTCAGGGGCGCTTTCGAGCAGGGATACCAGCGACTCGATGTCGGGGCGCCCATTCATCGGAGGTTCCGTTCTAACGTTATGTCCACGTAAGAGATGAATCTCGGGCCCTCAGGTATTTTCTCGCCAGTGGCCGAATGGCCCTAATCGGGCCGCGTTAGGTGCTCATCAGAACTCGGCGCGCAGGGTGACGGTGGGGATCGGCGGCAGGCTGAACAGCCGCCGATACGGCGTGGGCCGGCTTATGGGGTCGAGCGCCAGCGGACCCTCGCCGGGGCCGGTGGCATAGCCAAACTGTGACACGGCTGTTGCCAAGAGATTGATCACCGATGCGCCGAGGGTGAACCGGCGATGGTTGGGTCCGCCAAAGGCGTATCCGAGACCGAGGTCGAGACGGAACGTGCCACTGGTGGCCGCGGCGTTTTCCCGGCCGTACACGGCAACCGGCACGACCCGGCCCGGTACCGGTGCTTCGGGAATACCCGGGACGCCGGCGTCATCGAGGATGAAGTCGATCGGGGTAATCGGGGCGCCGGTTGAGACGTCGATGGCGCCGAACCAGGTGATGCCGCCGAATCTGACCTGGCTGAATCCACGGACCTGGTGAGTCCGGTCAAGCGACCACCGAACCCACCCGTCACCCCAGTCACGTTCCGAGCGGCCATAGACATAACTCAGCGACAGCGAGTGCGGCGAGTCGGCCGCTCCGCGATAGGCCACTTGCGCCTCGACGCCACGGGTTCGGGACCGGCCGAACCGAAAAAACTCGAAGAGGCCGAGTTGGCGTTGAGATGTTTCCGGCGTCAGTTCCCCGATGCCGTTGCCTTCTGATGCGAACACCGACACCCGGCCGATGAACGGCGCGAACCCGAGGTTGAGGTCGAAGGTGGCATGATCGACTCGGGCGGTCGGAACGCTATCGCCGGCGGGTAGCCAGAAATCGAGGAAGTCGAAGTCCGGCTCCGCTTGGGCTTCGCCGAGCAGGTGGTAGAGCCGGCTGGTCCGGCCGACCCCGATGCTCAACTCGAGTCCCTTCGACGCCGCCCACCGAGCGTGCAAACGGGGCTGAACGCTGGCTTCGGGTCCCGCCGCATCAACCCGGAGGGCGGCTTCGGCGGTGACCGGTCCGACCCGCCGGCTGACGCTCGTGTACCCGCCGATCTCGAGCCGACCGGCGTCGATGGCGGCGTGCGGGGCACCGAATGGATCGGGGTCGGGTTCGAAATCGCGCGGGGCGTCGACGATTTGATTGAGGACCTTTCGCCAGCCGATTGCGAGGCCGGAGGCAATTCGGGTCCGTTCGAACACCGAGACCAGATCAGCGGTGACCGCGAGCCGGGTGAACCGGTTCATCAAATTGGCGTTGGCGATGCTATGGAGACCCGGGACGTCTTCGCCTTGCTGCCCGAAATGGGCCGTGGACGTCGAGAGTTCGAGCGTCGTCCGGGCGCCGTCTTTCAAACGCCACCGGCCCCCGAGCATGACGTTGTCCCAATTGAGGAAGGTCCGGGTGCCATCGGTGGGCCCGGCCCGGTCCTGGGTCGCGAAAAGCGTTAGGCGGCCGGTCGGCCGGTCGGCCGGCCCAAAGACCAATCCACCGTACAGGTCTTCGAAGTGGTACGGAATGTCCAGATTGGGAATCAGCTCGAGCGACTTCCAGTAGAAGACCCGCGCGGTGCCGAACGAGCGGACTCGGTCGTTGCCGCCCCCCGCGAAGGCCGACAGAGATCCATAACTCAGGCCACCCCCGGCATGCCATCGATCGAGACGGCCGGTCCGGCCGGTGATGTCGATCAGTCCCGCGGTGGACCCGCCGTGGGCGGCGGTGTAGGGGGCAGCCGAGACGGTGATGTCTTCGGCTGCGTCGGCGGGGAAGGATGAGAAGATCCGGCCGAGGTGATACAGGTTGAGCACTTCGAACCCGTCGATCCGGGTGGTGACTTCCTGGGCATCGTAGCCCCGGATCAGTGGCCGGGCCGAGAGCGGGCTCGAGAAGCTCACCGCCGGGATCATCGCGAGGGCCCGGTAGACGTCGGTTTCGACGGCCGGTGGAACGGTGCGGGCGGCCGCCATCGGCATTTGCCAGTGGCCGTGACCGGACAGATCGAGCGGACGGATGGCCGGGGCGGTGGCGATGAGATCGGAGATGATGACCGGCGCTCGTTCCAGGGCCACGGTCAACGGGTCTGGTTGAGGTCCGGTGACCAGGATGGTGTCGGGTCGCCAGCCGATGGCGGTGATAACCAGGGTGTCGGGTACCGCGGTGGCGATGGTAAACCGGCCCAACCGGTCGGAGGTGGTTGCGGTGCCGCGTCCGCGGGCCACGATCGAGGCGTTGGTGATCGGGGTCGTGCCCGCGGCGGCGACGACGGTGCCCCGCACGGTTTGCGCTTCTACAGCGGTTGCCGTCATCGCGGCGATGGCCGAGCAGAGGAACCGGCGAGTCATCAGCGCCATACGACGATCCGCCGGGTTTCGGACGCCGCGCCGAAGATGCCGAAGGCTCCGCTGAGGTTGGTCTCCGGCCCCGTCAGGTTGAAGTGGTAGCGGTCGGCCTCGCGGTTCAAGGCCAGGAACCGGATCGAGGGGCCGACGCGCTGGCCCGCGGCAACTTGGCGGACCCCGAGATCGGCCTCGGATCCGTGGGTGAAACGGGTGGAGAAGAGCACCTCGGCCGAGTCGACGACCAGGACCGTTGCCCCGCTCGCCCGCCAGGCGATGACGACCCGGCCGGTGACGGCTCTACCGGGCTCACGTTGGCTCCCCTTGAGGAAGAGCGTGTCGCCGAGCGGCGGCTCGAGCATCAGCGGCCCAGGCACCCGGGTCGATGCGCTGACCGGCCGGCCGCCGAGGGTCCCGGCCAGCCGGTAGGTCGCGGGCGCGGTAATCGGGAGGAAAGCCAGATACACGCCGGCGGAATCAGGATCGAGGTCCCAGTCGGCGCGCGTTCCGTCCGGATGGATGAGTTCGAGGGCGGCTTCCTCGGGCTGAATCGGGTTGATGGTTCCGCTGTCGGCCGGGTTGAGCCATTGGAGGCGGAACCGGGTCACGTCGGTGCCGGCCACGAGTACCGCCTCGACGAGCGCCGTTCGCGTATCGGGTCGCGGGGCATCGACGACATGGCTGCAGGCGGTGACCGCGGCGGCGATCATGGCCAGGCGAAGGGGCGGGGTTGCCATCAGGTGGTGCCTCCAACGATGAGGTCGAGCGAACGAGGATGGCCCCTAAACTATTTGACGGTATCAACGGAGTGTCAAATGGGTGGCGCGGAACGCAACAAGCCCCACCGGGTTTGACGGTGGGGCTTGGCGTGAAGTGGGCCCGGCGCGATTCGAACGCGCGACCTTTTGCTCCGGAGGCAAACGCTCTATCCAGCTGAGCTACGAGCCCTCATTCGAGGGCCACAACTTATAGCGTCGCGGCTTGAATCGCCACTTCGCCGGCCCCGGCCGACCAGACCAACTGACCGTTGCACACCGCCGGCAGGGGCTCGCCGAGCCAATCGAGCAGCGTGGCAAAGATGTCGGTGGTTCGAAGCGGCACCGGCCCAAGCGGCCGGTTGGCCCAGAGCGGCACCTGCATGTGGGCCCGAATCAAACTGCCGTGGCCGGCTCGGTGCTCGGGAACCTCCCACCGATCGCGGAAATCGAATCCTTCCCGCGCCACGATGGCGAGATCGCCGGTTCGGGGCGACCGGAAGTGGTCCACCAACGTCGGGCCGGCGTCCGGGTACCGGGCGTCGAATGTCAGCTGGAGCCAGTCGCGGTCAGAGCCGGTGATCGGGCCGGTGCCGAGCGGATCGGCGGTCACGGGCTGGTAGTCGAACCCCGATCCGGCGAGCCGGAGCATGGCTTCGCCGTCCTGATCGACAAGCCGGATGGCACCGTCCTCGTCTTCGGCGGCGACGAAAGCCACGGCGGGTTCCCGGACCAGTCGGTCGATCACGTCGCCCGGGAAGCCGAAGGCCTCCGGGGCCCGCAGGGCGGCGAGCGGCCAGCGACGGTCACGGGGTTGTCCGGGCCGTGCGTACACCATGGCCGACCCATTGCCGGCGACCATCACGGCGGCGGCGGGATCGGCGTGCCACAGTTCCGGGTGGGCCAAGGTGGCGATCCCGAGATGCCGGAGCCAGACCGCCAGATCGAAGTGGGTGTGAACCGGGCTCGCGCCATGATCACTGACCAGGAGGATCAAGGTGTCGTCGAGCTGGTTCCGGTCGCGGAGCAACCGGGTGATCCGGCCGATCGCGGTGTCGACCCGTCGAAGGGCCTCAATCACCCGGGGGGCGTCGGGCGCGGACTGATGGGTGTAGCCGTCGACTGCGGGGAATTGGGCGAACAGAAACCGCCATGCCGGGTCGCGTCCAATCCAGTCGAGTACGCCCTCTGCCACGACGCGATCGCTCCGTTGGTGCCACAGCAGATAGTGGGCGACGGCCCCCCAGAATTTTCGTTGACCCTGGCTCGGGTCGCGATCGGGCGTCAGGCCGCGGGTGATCGGGGTAAAGAACCCGGCGCTTTCGGGGATGATCTCAAAAATGGTCCGGACGTCTGGGGCAATGTCTTGGTCGAGCATCCCCGCCTGATAGCCGCAATAGCTCCGAACGGTGGCCCGGTCGGTCCACCACCGGCCGGTGTAGGCGGCCCGGTCCAGCCACCGGATCGAGGGGACATTGCAGCGGCCTGGGAGGCACCCGGTCAGGAAGGGGAGATAGGCGACGCTGGTGGTGGACGGAAACGCGGTGATGGCGCGGCCAACGCCGTGGTTGCCGACGAGGCGGGCCAACTCCGGGAGATGTCCGGCCGTGAGCTCGGCTTCGGCCACATCGGGTCGCAATCCGTCGACGAGGAGCAGCAACGCCCGCCGTTCGGCGGACACAGTGTTGGGCACGCGGGTCTCGGTCATTCAAAGGGGAAACGCCCGGCTCGGCGAACCGAATCGGGCGTTCAATAAATCGGGGCGCCGGGATTTGAACCCGGGACCTCCTGCTCCCGAAGCAGGCGCGCTACCAGGCTGCGCTACGCCCCGCGGTGTAATGGGCCCGGAGGGGCTCGAACCCCCAACCTTCTGATCCGTAGTCAAACGCTCTATCCAATTGAGCTACGGGCCCCTCCATCCAGCTAGGCACGAGCATGGGCGGTACAAGGCTCGAACTTGTGACCTCCACGATGTCAACGTGGCGCTCTAACCAACTGAGCTAACCGCCCGCGCTACTTGGGCAGACAACAAGGCGGACGGTAGGCAGAAGATCACGTGGTCCGCGGATCTATCTGTTCGACCGTCCGCCTGTCCTTCTGTCCGACTTCTCCTGAAACCTCACCTCAGAACCGTACGGCTGGAAATGGCGGGGGTGGGATTTGAACCCACGACCTCCGGGTTATGAGCCCGGCGAGCTACCAGACTGCTCCACCCCGCGTCGTTGTGCCTTCGTCCTCGACCTGCTCCAGAGCGGGAAACGGGACTCGAACCCGCGACCCCAACCTTGGCAAGGTTGTGCTCTACCAACTGAGCTATTCCCGCATAAGGCGGGCACCCATTGTACCGCCGGGTGCCCTGATAAGCAACACTCAAGCCCAGGGTGCGCGACCGTGAAAATGGAGGCGAGGGGGATCGAACCCCTGACCTCGTGAATGCCATTCACGCGCTCTCCCAACTGAGCTACGCCCCCGTACTTGTGGCCGCCCGCTGGATGCTTATGTTGCAACGCGGCAAGCTAGCCGTCGTCACTAGGCGTGTCAAGCAGAACTCATGCCGATTCTCTCTCCATATAGCGCCGCATGCACCCGAAGAGACTCACGATTCCCGAGTCGCCCGCGTCGCCCGGTTTCACGTTAGGCCCGTTGCCCACGTGACCGACCATCTCAATCTGATCGGGGTGGCCCAACTCGGCTTTTTGCGCCGGACCGGGCGGTGGGCG
Source organism: Gemmatimonadota bacterium (assembly GCA_009692115.1). Taxonomy (NCBI): domain Bacteria; kingdom Pseudomonadati; phylum Gemmatimonadota; species Gemmatimonadota bacterium. The sequence continues at coordinate 188,829 of SHZU01000006.1, forward strand.
GTCGATGCGTCGCGGGCGGTCGGGATGCCTCGGGTGTGGGCGCCCCTCGTCGTCACCCACATGCGGCGGCTCGGCGTCGACTCCATTCCGATCTCGCTGTTTCTGGCGGTGTTTACCGGGATCGTGCTCGCCCTGCTCGCCTCCTACATCTTTACCGGCGCCGTGCCGCTCTATTTCGTGGGCGCGCTGGTCGCCAAGACCATCATGATGGAGCTCGGGCCGGTGCTGACCGGCATGGCGCTGGCCGGCCGGGTGGGTGCCAACATCGCCGCGGAACTCGGCACCATGAAGGTGACCGAGCAGGTCGATGCGCTGGAGACCCTGGCGGTCGACGTGCATGCCTACCTGGTCGTGCCGAGGGTCGTTGCGGCCACCCTGATGTTTCCGGTCGTGACTGCCCTGGCGATTGCCGTTGGCGTCGTCTCGGGGTGGATTACGGCCACCAGTCTGCTCGACCTCTCGACTCCCGAGTTCTTCAAAGGGGTCCGTCAGTTCTACCAGTTCAAAGACATTTGGTTCGGCTTGCTCAAGAGCGCCAGCTTCGGCTGTGCGATTGCCGTCATGGGCGCGCTGACCGGACTCCGGACCCAAGGGGGCGCCGAGGGAGTTGGCCGCTCAACGACCCGGGCCGTGGTGCTGGGCTGCGAGGCCATCCTGGTGCTCGACGCGTTCTGGGCCCTGGTCCTGTTGTAGGCCACGATGATCCGGTTTCGGAACGTGTCGAAGGCGTTTGGCGCCAAACGGGTGCTCGAAGGGTTTACCCTCGACATCCCGGACGGGCAGACCACTGTCCTGCTCGGCTATTCCGGCACCGGCAAGAGCGTAGCCCTCAAGCACATCGTGGGATTGCTCGAACCGGACAGCGGTGAGGTCGAAGTCGACGGCAAGGTGGTGGCGGACCTCTCTCGCGACGAATTGATGGCGATGCGGGCGTCGATTGGATACGTCTTTCAGTTTGCCGCGTTGTTCGATTCGATGTCGGTCTTCGACAATGTGGCGCTCGGGCTCCGTCAACAGGGGCGGCCCGAGGATGAGGTCGGGCGCCGGGTGGAAACCAGTCTGGACCGGGTCGGGCTCAAGGATGCGATGGTCCGGTTGCCGAGCGAGCTGTCCGGGGGGATGCGGAAACGGGTCGGCATTGCCCGGGCGATTGCGCTCGAGCCTCGCTACATTTTGTACGACGAACCGACGACCGGCCTCGACCCCGTGACGGCCGCGGTCATCGACGAGCTCATGGTGCGGACCAAACGGGATCTCGGGGTGACCGGCGTGGTGGTGACCCACGATATGCGCCGTGCCTTTGCGGTCGCCGATCGGATCGCGATGTTGTATGAGGGGCGGGTCCACGCCGTCGGCACGGTCGACGAGATTCGGCAGACGGAGGACCCTTTGGTTCGCCAGTTTATTGAAGGTCGCCCATGAAGCGTCGGAACGAATTCCTGGTCGGTACCTCGGTCGTGGCCGCCTTCGCGGTCGTGATCTTCGGGGCGATTTGGCTCTCGGAGACGGATCTTGGCAACCGGGACATCATCCACGGGGCCCGGTTCCGAGAAATCGGGGGGCTCAACGTGGGCGCGCCCGTCACGCTGCGCGGTGTCAAGGTCGGACGGGTCAATGCGATTCGCCTGGCCCCCGACGATTGGGTCGAGGCCGACCTCAAGATCCGGCTCGATGTGGATTTACCCGCCAGTCCGGTGGCCATCGCCGCGTCGGGCAGCTTGTTCGGCGAGTGGCAGGTCACTCTGATGGGGCTTCCCGACGCGCCCCAGGACCCCGAACTCCGGGCCCGATTGGCCGAGGCCGCGGCACCGGCCGGCGAGCTCTGGCCGGGCGCCACCCTTCCCGACATCGGCCAACTCACCCAGCAGGCCAATCGGATCGCCACCGATTTGGGCACCATGACGGGCCGGGTCTCGTCGGCGCTCGATTCCAGCGCCATTCAGGATGTCCGACGGAGCCTCCGCGACCTCCGTGAGGCGGCCGACCGGTTGGCGGAGTTTGCCCGCAAACAGACTGGGCCGTTCAACCAAGTCACCACCAATCTGGCCGCCACGTCCGACGAAGTCGGTGCCGCCTCGAAGCGAGTCAACACCCTGCTCGGCCGGGTCGAAGATGCCACCAAGGACAACCAGATCGGCGACATCATGAACTCCGCGAGGGCCACGTCAGCCGATCTCCGGTCCGCCTCCGCCGATGCCAAGGAGTTGCTCGGCGCGATCCGAGCCCACCAGAATACGCTGACTCGAATTCTGGAGACCACCGATACGCTGCTCACCAAGGTGCAGTCGGGCCGGGGCAGTCTCGGCTTGCTGGCCCGTGACTCGACGTTATACCTGGAAACCACGGCCCTTATCAAGAGCATGAAAGACCTGTTGGCCGAAATTCAGGCTAACCCCCGCCGTTTCTTCCGTTTCTCCGTTTTCTAGGACGATCGATCGTGTCGAAGGAGAAGCGTCCAGAGGGCGGTCGGCCCCGCCGCGCCAAACGGGAAGTGAGCGCCGGCGGGATCGTCTTTCGGCGATTTCCGGATCCGGGCACTCATCGCTTCCTGCTGATTCGCGATAGCTACGGCCATTGGGGCTTCCCGAAAGGGCACTTGGAGGATGCCGAGTCCCCAGTGGAGGCCGCGGCGCGAGAAACGACGGAGGAAACCGGCTTGGGGGAGCTCCGCCTCCATGCGACCCTCGAGACCATCGACTGGTACTTCCGGCTCCGCGGCAAACTGATTCACAAATTCTGCCACTTCTTTTTGTTCGAGTCGCCGGCCGGCGAGCCGGTGCCCCAGGCCGATGAAGGCATTACCGAGTGTATTTGGGTGTCGTTCGAGGAGGCGATCGAGCAACTCGGGTACGAGAATGCCCGGGGGGTACTCCGGCGGGCCGGGGAATTGACTCAGCAACTGGTGGCCGGTCCCCAATTGACGGTCGAGTAGCGAGTGCCCGCGGTCGTTGCGGCACTCCTCGATAGCCCGCTCGCCCTCGCCTCGCTTCGCCGTTCGCTCCCGAAGGGGTCCGGCGCCCTGCGCGGATGCCGAACGGCTGCCGCCCTCTCGGCGGTGGTCGAGTCGGAACTCGTCGACAGCATCGTGCTAGGCGCTCGGGCCCGCCGGACGGTCGACCTCCCCGACCTCCGGCGCCGGTTTCCGAACCTGCCCGTGATTCTCTACGGCGTCGTTCGCTCCGACGAAGGGGCCGCGTTGCTCGAGCTCGACGCGCTGGGGATTCGGCGGATCATCGTGGAGGGAATTGATGATCCGATGGTGGGGGATCTCGTCGCCCGTGGCGGCTCCGCGGCGGCCCGCCGGGAAGCCCTTGCCGGGGTCCCCGCGACGCTTCGGCTGACCGAACCGCTCCAGCGCCGCGCGTTCGACCTGCTGGCCGCGACGGTCGGGAAACCGCCGACCGTGACCTCGCTGGCCCGGCGTCTTCGGGTCAGCCGGGAGCACCTCTCGCGGCAGTTCGGGGCCGGCGGGGCTCCCAACTTGAAACGGGTTTCCAACCTGCTCCAAGTCCTCGCGGTCAAGGACTTCGTCTCGAATCCCGGATACGATGTTACCGCCGCGGCCAGCCGGTTCGGGTTTGCCAGCCTGGGCCACCTGCGGACCGTGGTCCGGCGGGTGGTCCGGCTGCCGGTCGAGGGGCTCCCGAGCGCCAGTCTGGCCGATCTGGTCAAGCGATTCGCCGCGCAAGGCGGCCGGAGCCAGTCGGGGTAGGGCAAGGTGACGTCGCTTGCCTCGGCATAGTGATTGTGATATTTTTCACAAGCTAGGCCAACTCCTGATCACTCAACGATCTGATACCATATGGCGACCGATTCGACTCTCCGTCCGGGCGAGATCAAGGACATCCTTCTCAAAGAGATCGCCGCGGCTGATTTGGGCGCGGTCGACAGTGCCGAAGTCGGCACCACCCTCGAAGTTCGAGACGGGGTGGCCCGGGTGTACGGGCTTCGGGCGGCGGTGGCGGGCGAGATGCTTGAGTTCACCTCGGCCGAATCCGGCGAAACGGTGGCCGGCTTGGTGCTCAACTTGGAGCAGGACAACGTCGGCGCCGTCATCCTGGGCGACTACCTCAAACTTAAAGAGGGCGACGAGGTTCGCTGCACCGGCCGATTGCTCGAAGTCCCGTCCGGTCCGGCCATGTTGGGCCGGGTCGTCGACGCGCTTGGGCAGCCGGTAGATGGCCGGGGGGCGATCAAGACCACCGCCCGCCGTCCGGTCGAGATGATTGCCCCGGGCATCATCGTCCGCCAGCCGGTCAAAGAGCCGATGCAGACCGGTATCAAGGCCATCGACAGCATGATCCCGATCGGTCGCGGCCAGCGTGAGTTGATCATCGGCGACCGCGGCACCGGCAAGACAGCGATCGCGGTCGATACGATCATCAACCAAAAGGGCCAGGGCGTCGTCTGCGTGTACGTGGCGATCGGCCAGAAACGGTCGACGGTCGCCACCGTGGTGGAGCGGCTCAAGGAAGCCGGCGCTATGGAGTACACCGTGGTCGTCGTGGCCTCGGCGTCCGATCCGGCGCCGCTCCAGTACATCGCGCCATACTCCGGCTGCGCCATCGCCGAGTTCTTCATGTATGAGGAGGGCAAGCCAACCCTCTGTGTGTACGACGACCTTTCGAAGCAAGCCGCGGCCTATCGACAGCTGTCGCTGATTCTCCGCCGCCCGCCGGGCCGGGAAGCCTACCCGGGCGACATCTTCTACTGTCATAGCCGGCTCCTCGAGCGGGCCGCGAAGATTTCCGAAGATCCGAACGTGGTGAAGCTCGACAGCCGGATCAAGAAGCCGGGCGGGTCGCTGACCGCTTTGCCGATCATCGAGACCCAGGCCGGCGACGTGTCGGCGTACATCCCGACCAACGTGATCTCGATCACCGACGGTCAGATCTTCCTGACGACGGATTTGTTCTATTCGAACGTTCGACCCGCGGTCGATGCCGGGATTTCGGTCAGCCGGGTCGGCGGCAACGCGCAGATCAAGGCCATGAAGCAAGTCGCCGGGCCGCTCCGTTTGGCGCTGGCGCAGTTCCGGGAGCTCGAAGCGTTCGCGCAGTTCGGTTCGGAACTCGACGCGGCAACCCAGCGGCAACTGGCCCGGGGTGTCCGGTTGGTCGAGGTCTTCAAACAGCCGCAGTACCAGCCGCAGTCGGTTGAGAAGCAGGTCGCGATCATCTACGCGGCCACCAACGGCCATCTCGACGACGTCGAAGTCAAGCGGATTCGGCAGTGGGAACGGGATTTCTTGACGTTCTTGGAGGCTCAGCACGGTGCCATCCTCGAGGGGATCCGCACCAAGAAGACCCTGGACGACGATCTCAAGGCCAAGCTCGAGCAGGCCATCAAGTCCTTCAAGTCGCTCTTCAAGGCCGAGTAATCCGAAATGGCGAACCAAAGCCGCCAGCTTCGGGGCCGGATTCGTTCGGTCCAAAACACCCGCCGCATCACCCGGACGCAGGAGCTGGTCGCCACGTCCAAGTTGAAGCGGGCGCAGGATCGGGTCGTCGCCGCGCGGCCGTACGCTGAGGCGCTGCGGGAAACGATTGCCGATCTGGTCACGCCGGAACTGATGGAGCGCTTTCCGCTGCTCCGCCGGCCGGTGGCGCCCGCCAAGGGCGGACCGACTCGGGCCGCGGTGGTCCTGGTCACGTCCAACCGCGGCCTTTGCGGTGCCTTCAACAGCAATCTGATCAAAGAAGCCCGCAAAAAGGCCGAAGAGTTGGAAGCCGCCGGCTACACGGTGGAGTTTCACTGCATCGGGAAGAAGGGCGCCGGGTTTCTCAAGTACATCGGGATCAAACTCAAGGCCGACCGCCAGGACGTCGGCGACAAGCCGACCGCGGAGCACGCGGCGAGCATCGTGGTCGGCCTGATGACGGACTATAGTGCCGGAGAACTCGCGAGCGTCGACTTGGTCCACGCCAAGTTCAACAGCGCGATTTCAACCCCGGCGACGTCGATCCGGATTCTCCCGGTCGAAACGCCGACGAAGGGGAGCCGGGTCCGCCCGGACTACATCCTGAAGCCGGGGCCGGATGCGATCCTCGAGAATCTGTTGCCGTTGTACGTCCGGAACGCGGTGTATCGCGGTCTGGTCGAGACGGCCGCCGGCGAACATGGCGCCCGGCGGACGGCGATGAAGAACGCGACCGACAACGCGGGTGAAATCCTTACCTCACTGCGGACGGCGTATAACAAGGGCCGGCAGGCGCAAATCACCCAAGAGATCTCCGAGATCGTGGGTGGCGCCGCGGCATTAGAAGGCTAGGGGAGACATTATGACTGCTACGGCTACGGAAAAGAATCTCGGCACCATCGTCCAGGTCATCGGCCCGGTGCTCGACATCGAATTCGCACCCGGCCACCTGCCGGAGATCTACAACGCCTTGGTCGTCGAAGACGCCACGGCCAAGATCCCGATCAAGCTGGTGGCTGAAGTCCAGCAGCATATCGGCCAGAACATGGTCCGGGCGGTGGCGATGAGTTCGACCGACGGGGTGACCCGCGGGATGGAAGTCGTCGACACCGGCGCCACCATCACGGTCCCGGTCGGCGCGGTGCCGCTGGGCCGGATCCTCAACGTGCTCGGCGAGCCGATCGACGGCGGCGCGGCGATTCCCGCGGATGCCCTGCGGTGGCCCATTCACCGGCCCACGCCCAAGTTCGTCGACCTCGAGCCCAAGACTGAAATCTTTGAGACCGGCATCAAGGTCATCGACTTGATTGCCCCGTTCGTCAAGGGCGGCAAGATCGGGCTCTTCGGCGGCGCCGGCGTCGGGAAGACGGTCGTCATTCAAGAGTTGATCAACAACGTTGCCTCGGCGCACGGCGGCAAGTCGGTCTTCTGCGGCGTCGGCGAGCGGACCCGCGAAGGCAACGACCTCTACCTCGAGTTCAAGGAAGCGAACATTCTCGACAAGGTGGCCCTGATCTACGGCCAGATGAACGAGCCGCCGGGCGCCCGGCTCCGGGTCGGTCTGACCGGGCTGACCGTGGCCGAATACTTCCGCGACGTCGAGAAGCAGGACGTGCTCCTGTTCGTTGACAACATCTTCCGGTTTACCCAGGCTGGTTCCGAGGTGTCGGCGCTGCTCGGCCGGATGCCGAGCGCGGTCGGTTACCAGCCGACCTTGGCCACCGAGATGGGCGATCTGCAGGAGCGGATCACCTCGACCAAAGACGGTTCGATCACCTCGGTGCAGGCCATCTACGTTCCGGCCGACGACTTGACCGACCCGGCGCCGGCCGCCGCCTTTGCCCATTTGGATGCCACGGTCGTGCTCAATCGCGCCATCTCGGAGTTGGGGATCTACCCCGCGGTCGACCCCCTCGACTCCTCGAGCCGGATTCTCGATGCCCAATACGTCGGCGATCGCCACTACAACGTCGCCATCGGGGTCCAGCGGACCTTGCAGCGGTACAAGGCACTGCAGGACATCATCGCGATCCTCGGCATGGACGAGTTGTCGGAAGAGGACAAGCTGGTGGTGTCGCGGGCCCGCCGGGTCCAGCGGTTCCTGTCGCAACCGTTCTTCGTGGCCGAGCAGTTTACCGGCTTTCCGGGCAAATACGTCAAGCTGTCGGAAACCGTCGAGAGCTTCGAGCGGGTGCTGGCGGGCGAGTTTGACCATCTGCCGGAACAGGCCTTTTACATGGTTGGCGGGATCGACGAAGCGGTCGAGAAGGCCAAGAAAATGGCCGCGTCGTGATGCAGGTCACGGTCATCGGCCCCGAGTCATCGGCGTTCAGCGGTGAGGCTGACGCCGTGATGATTCCGGCGTACGACGGCCAGGTTGGAATCCTTCCGAACCACGCGCCGTTCATGACGCTGCTCGGGAAGGGCGTCCTGACGGTGAAACACGGGGGACAGGAACACCGTTTCACTGTGCAGGGCGGCTTCCTGCAAGTCGTCTCTAACCGGGTCCGCGTCGTTGCCGAATATGTGGTGGCGGCGGCCTAGCGGCCCCGGCACCCGACTCGAAGGAGACTCCCCATGTTGCGTACGGCTTTCGTTACCTCCGGCCTCATGCTGATCGTGGCGGCCGATCTCACGGCCCAATCCACGGCCACCCCGGTGTTCCTCGCCCCCTATCGGGCGTTGCAGCGAGTGGAATACGGCGCCTCGCTGTCCGATCCAGGATCCGGGATTGCCGTCGAGGGGTTCTACCGATTCGGCAGCCGGAAGTACGACATCGGGTTCCGGGGCGGCTTTGCCGACACCGACCTGGGCCGGACCCAATTCCTCGCCGGGGTTGATTTTCGAACCCAGGTCATCGATCACAGCGATGATTTCCCGCTCGACGGCGCGATCACCGCGGGCATCGGCGGCCGGTTCGGCGACGGTGAGTCGCAAGCCTACATTCCGTTGGGTCTTTCCCTGGGCCGGCGGGTCGAGCTCGAGGATTCCAACGTCGAGTTTACTCCGTACTTCCACCCGGTGCTCGCCCCGACCTTCGGAGATGGCACGTACGACAGCCGGCTGTTGTTCGGCTGGGCTTGGGCGTCGATGTTTCATGCAACGAGAAGTCCGATGTCCGCGTGAGCGGCGCCTTGGGCGACTACAACGGGATCGGGATCAGCTTCGCGATCCTGAGATAGGCTGGCTTGGTGCGGACTTTGGCTTCAGCGATTGGTCTTTCCATCCTGGCAACTCCGCTCGCCGCGCAAGCGCCGGCGATTCCGATCATGAACGCCGGTTTGTCACGGGGTTTTTCGCTGGCGTCGATGGTCGGCTTCAACAATGTCGCCGCCGGCGACGGGACCGGGTTCCTTCTCTCGGGTACCGCCGGGTTCCGCCGGGTGGCCGTGGGAGCGTTTGTGTCCGGCTGGTCAGGTTCGGCGCTTGGGACGGAGACGGTCGTGGCGCGGGGCGCCAGCGTCGCGGTCAAGCTGGCCGGCGGCCCGTTGGTTCCGGTCGGCGTCACGCTACTGACCGGCGCCGGGTACTACTCGCCGAACGCGGGCGGACTCACCAACTGGCGGGTGCCGGTTGGGCTCGGCATTTCGTGGACGATCCCGCAGCCCGTCGTGGCCCTCAAATTCTGGGTCTCACCGCGGCTCGATTATTCCCGGATTCGGGCGACTCGGACCACGACGGCCACCGAGTTCGGCATGAGCGGCGGGGTCAACTTCGGATTCTTGAACGGATTCGGGCTCGACCTCGCCGTCGATCGATCGTTTACCCATGGGCTTGGCGCCAAACCGGCTTCCGTCGGCTTGGGCGCCAGCTACAACTTCAGGTAGGCTCTCCCTGACGTTTCGGAGTTTCGGGCCCGCCCTCGTCCTCCCATCGGCCATCTTCGTGGCTGCCGCCGGCGCCCAAGACGCCGCGGTACCGGTTCGGAACGCGGGCGTCACGCAGGGCATTACGGTGGGTGCCGATCTCGGCTTTGGCCGGATCAAGCGTTCCGGTACCCCCGGTGACGACCGTTCCCGGGCGATCGCGCTCGGCGCCTCGGCTGGATTTGGTCCCCTCGGCGTGACGATCGCGGTGTCGCGCGTGACTCTCGACCCGGCCGTTGGCGGGAATCAGAGCAGCTCGGTGCTGACCGGCTCGGCCCAGTTCACGGTCATTGGCGGTCCGTTGGTTCCGCTCAAGGTAGTATGGCAGGCAGGCGCGGATCGTTCCTTGACCAACGGCGGGGCGGGGTCGCCCTGGCGCGGATGGGCTGGGATTGGCGCGGCGCTCAGCATTCCTGCCGCCGTCCTGTCCATCAAGCCGTGGATTGCACCCCGGCTCGACTACATTGGAAGCCAGCCGGTGACCGGGGGCCGCATCAAGGCCGCGGTCAGCGCCGGCATCGATCTGGGGCTGCTGAACGGATGGGGACTTCGGGTCGGGTACGATAGCCGGCTCGGTTGGCGTAGCGGGGGTACTCCCGCCTCCGGTGTCAGCATTGGGACCAGCTATCATTTTCGTTAACGGACGAGGACTCGTGCTGAACATTCGACGGATCGGGCCGGTGCTGGTCGTGGCCGCCCTGGCGATGACGGGATGTGCCCAAAGTTTCGATGCCACGAGCCTTGGCGTTCCGGCAACAATGGCCTCGGCGGCGGGCGACGCGGCGGTCGGGCAGCCGTTCCGGGTGTCCTCCCACACGGTCCATGCCTTCTGGGGCTTGATGCCGCTCGGGAAGGCGCGGCTCGACAAAGCTTTGGCGAGTCAGCTGGTTGGCGGCAAGGAAGTCGCTCAACTCAAGATCAAGACCAAGAGCCGGTGGTCGGACCTGCTGTTTACGGTGCTGACGGCTGGAATCATCGCGCCGAAGACGGTTATCTACGAAGGCATCGTCGTCGGTCGCTAACGGCCAGGCGGCTCCGGAATCAGGCGGAGGGCCATGGCATCGGCCATGGTGTCCACATTCCGCAGGCGTTCGGGTTCCACCCACGAACGCCCGAGGGCTCGGAGTCGCTGCCGGGTTTCGGCGAGCACGGTCGACGTGCTCCGCGATGCCTGAGAAGAGATCCGGCAGCGGCGTGAGGCTCCCGAGCAGGTAGTACCCGCCGTCGACACTCGGTCCGAGTACCGTGGTTCCGCCCGCCAGGGCACTGCCCGCTTCCACCAACAGTTCTGTCGTAATGCCGCGGCAATCTCCGCCCAGGAGTATCAGGGGCCTTCCGTTGGGAACATCGTGGGCGGTCGCCGAGCCAGTCCCGAAACTCTCTTGAGATCGACCCGAAGCGGATCATCGATGAGATCAGGACGATGGACGATCAACTCGTCGTGGCGGCCCAGACCCCCAAGATCCTGGCGGGCCTCCTGTCGGCGTTTGCGCTCGTGGCCCCGATTCTCGTGGCGGTCGGGCGGTACGGAATCTTGAGCGGTTACGTCAACAACCGGGTCGCTGAAATCGGGGTCGGGGCCGGGATCGGCCTGTCCCTGCTGTTCGGGACGGTGTTGGCCAAGTTTCCCGCCAGCCTGCGGACCAACGAGCCGGTGCTGTTAGCCTTGGTGGCGCTGGGGTTCCTCTCGATTGCCGTCATCCCGTGTGTGATTCCGGCTTGGCGCGCGTCCCGCGTCGACCCGGCCACGGTCCTGCGGCACGAATAGCGGCGCTGGTCTCAGCCTGCGGCGAGAAGTTCTTCAACCAGCACTGCATTGCGGTCAGCCGCGCCCTGCTCGTTGGTCACGAGTTCAAGGCCGCGGGCGCCGGCGGCGGGGCCGACCGTCGAATCGGCCCAGTCGGTCCAGGTATCGGCCAGCTGTCCGGCGGCGTCGGGGCCCGAGATGGTCCGAGCCCCGCCGGCCTCGAGCAGCAGACCGGCCTCCCGGCTCGACTGCCATCGAGGACCGACGATGACCGGCACGCCGGCTGCTGCCGGCTCGAGGACGGAGTGCAGGCCCGCCGATCCGAATCCCCCACCGACATAGGCAATCCGGGCTCCGGCGTAGATCGTGGCCAAGAGTCCCACCTGATCGACGATGATGACATCCGGAACCGCTTGCCCCAGTTCGCTTAACCGCCCGGACGGCCACCCGGTCAGCCGGACGGCCGTGGTCAGCGAGTCGAGATGGGTCAGCTCATGGGGCACCAGAATCAGCCGGGCGTTGGGGACCCGGGCTCGGACCCGGCGGTAGGCGTCGAGAATGAGGTGCTCGTCGGCGGGCCAGGTCGAGCCGGCCACCAGGGTCGGGGCGCCGGCCGTTAGGCGGCGGAGGGGATCGTCCGGGGCGATGGCCCGCACCCGTTCGGCGGCGCTATCGAACCTGGGGTCCCCGGTGATGGTGATCCGGGCGGGGTCGGCGCCGAGGTGAATCAGGCGCTCGGCGTCGGGGGCGGCCACGGCGCCGATCCGGTCGAGGGCTTGATAGCCGGGCCGGGTGAGCCATCGGGCGATCGGGTGGCCTCGGCGGCTCACGGCGCTGACGGTGCCCGCGATCATTCCGAGTTTGACCCCCCGGGCGGAGGCGCCGGTGGCAAATTCTGGCCAGAGATCGAGTTTGGTAAAAATGAGGGCGGCGGGTGCCAGCACATCGAGCATTTGGCGGACGTTCGAGCGGGTGTCGTAGGGCAGGTACCCGGCGGAGTCGACCGGTTGGCGGCCGGCGAGTCGTTCCGCCGAGGGGCTGAAGAAACTGTAGACGATTTGCCAGGAGGGGTTCCGGCGCCGGAGCCGGTCGAGCACCGCGTTGGCCTGGAGGCCTTCACCGACGGAGGGCGCGTGGATCCAGACCAGCGGGCGCGAGGGGTCGCGGTGCGCGGCGGCCCATCGACGCCAGTGCTCGAGCGCGGCCCGCCGGGCCCGATCGCCGAGCGCGAGCTTCGAGGATCCTCGGGCCACCACGGGGAGGAGCGCGGTGGCCAACTCGGCCACGGTTCGATAGGCCATCGAGGTGTGGGACACGACCCAATTTAGCGGGGGCTTGTGTTTAGCGAGCGAGTTTCCCAATTTAGAGACGCCCCTACGGCAGGTATGTTCCACCCCAGGCTCAAGGAGGTGATCCATTGTCTAGTGAGATACGTCGTTCGAGCTCGAGCAGGGCAAGCGGTCGCCAGGTGATCGCGTAGGCTTCTCGAGAATTCGATCGGACGTCAGGAACCTACGGTCCCAGACGCATCGTCTCGAGCTCGAAGGACTTTCATGGTCGCGCCGCCTACCCGTTTCGGGTAGACGGCGCGACGCACTTCTGGGGGCGTTATCCGGTTACGTCATCGACTGATCCCGTTGGCGGTCCTGCCCCTGATGGCGGCGGGCCCGGATCCGTCCGCCAAGATCCTCTTAGCGCTGGCGGTGATTTACATCGCGGCCTTAGCCATGGGCGAACTGGCGGTGCGGCTCGGGCAGCCGTCGGTCCTCGGCGAACTGTTGGCCGGCGTTATCCTGGGCAACCTGCCCCTGCTCGGTGTCGAGGTGTTTCGGTTCATTCCCGACGATCCCGGCGTTGACCTGCTGGCCAGGATCGGGGTCCTGATTTTGTTGTTCGAGGTGGGCGTCGAGTCGACGGTTAGGCAAATGCTGTCGGTCGGGGCCCGGGCGTTACTCGTGGCCGTCGTCGGGGTCGCGGCACCTTTCTTCCTTGGGTTCGGTGCCGGGATGTGGCTCATTCCGGAATCGGGCCCCTACGTGCATGCCTTCATCGGGGCCACGCTGTCGGCGACAAGTGTTGGGATCACGGCCCGGGTGCTCAAGGACCTTGGGAAGTCGAACACCCCGGAGGCCCGGGTCATTCTCGGCGCCGCGGTGATCGACGATGTCCTCGGTCTGGTCATTCTGGCGGTGGTGAGCGGGGTCATCGTCGCGGCGAACTCGGGCGCGGCCATGAGCTACGGAGCGATGGGAGGGATCGTCGGCAAGTCGGTCGGGTTCCTGTTGGCCGCGGTGGTGGTCGGTGTCTGGCTGGCGCCTCGGTTGATCGCGTGGTCGGCCACGTTTCGGACCAAAGGCGCCGCACTCGGCGTGAGTCTCGCGCTCTGTTTCATCACGGCGTTCCTAGCATACCAGATCGGCTTGGCGGCGATCATCGGCGCCTTCGCGGCCGGCTTGGTGCTCGAATCCGGGCACTATCGCGCGTTCACCGACCGGGGTGACCATTCGATCGAGAATCTTCTCCATCCGCTGATTCAGGCCTTCGTTCCGGTGTTCTTCGTGGTGATGGGGATGCGGACCGACCTCCGGGCGTTTGCCGATCTCGGAGTGTTGGGCCTTGCCGGGGTATTGGCCGTGGTGGCGGTCGGGAGCAAATTGGCGGCGGGTCTGGGCGCCGGCGCCGGGATGAACCGGTTGGCGGTGGGTGTCGGGATGGTGCCCCGAGGCGAGGTCGGTCTCATTTTCGCGAATATCGGCCTCGGGCTGACGATCGGCGGGGCGGCGGTCATTACGCCGACCCTGTATTCCGCGATCGTCGTGATGGTCATCGTGACGACGATGGCCACGCCCCCGGCCCTCAAATGGGCCTTCGGGCGGCGGGCTGAATCTTGAGCGCCGTTCCCCCGTACTGAGCGGTCCATGGCAGCCACCTCCTATTGGGCCAAGACCCGCGCCCCGCGTCACAGCCTGACTTTCGCGCTTCCGCTGCTGTTGCTGTATGAGGCCCTGGCGTTTCTCCTCTCGGGGGACGCGATGGCGGGGGTGCGGAACGGCGCCGACGTGCTCCTCAAGAGTGCCTTTATGGCGTTAGGGGGCCGGAGCGGGCTCACGGTGTTCGGGGTGCTGCTGTTCGGGGTGGGGGCGGGGCTGGTGCTTCGGGACCGAAAACGAAACGGTCCGATCGAGGGTCGCCTGTTCGTTGGCATGTTGGCCGAATCGCTGGTCTACGCGTTCGTCTTGGGCGGGCTGGCCAGCACGATCACGTCGCTGCTCTTGGGCCGCTTGGGCTTTGGGCTCGCCGCGGGTGGCTTAAGACAGTTCGGATTTCCGACGCAGATCATGATTTCGCTTGGCGCGGGCCTGTATGAGGAGTTGGTGTTCCGGGTGCTTTTGGTGTCGGGGCTGGCGGCGGCAGGCCGGACCCTTCTCGGGTGGAAGCCCGCGGTCAGTGCCGTGGTGGCCACGATCATCGGCGCCATCATCTTCTCGGGGTTCCACTATATCGGTCCGTACGGTGACCCCTTCCAGCTTGACTCATTCACCTTCCGGGCGGTGGCGGGCCTGATCTTCAGCGGACTTTACCTATCGCGGGGGTTCGGAATTGCCGCTTGGAGTCACGCCCTCTATGACGTGATCCTCGCGGTCATGACCTGAGCCTCCGATCGGGTCGTGGCTTACTTGGCTGGCGGCGGCCCGGTCACACTCCACACCTCATCCGCGAAGGCCGCGGCCCAGGCAGGGTGGGTCTGCTGGATCTGATCGAGGCGATGGTCGAGAGCCCGGTAGACGAGCAGGTGCTGCTCCAGGGAACAGCGCCATTGCTCGAGGGTAATCCCACCCCGGGCCAGCGCTCGGTTGAGCGGCCGGGTTTCAGCGTGTCGATGGGCTTCGGTGGTCGACTCACGGGGAAAGAGGGCGGTTGAGGTCATCGGGCGGCCAGGACGATGCTGGTTCCGGCGGCCAGCCACACGAGACATTTGGCGAGGAAGAAGACGAATGCCACGACGGCAATTCGTTTATTGGTAGTCTTGGGCATGATGCCTGTTAAATAACAATGACTCTCATTTCCTTCTGTAAATTATGGATCGTCTTCATGAAACGCGAGGCGATTATCGACAGTCCCTGGAGCGGAACGCGAGGGCCGCCTGAGGGCGGATCGCCTTGAGTTTCTCGGCGAGGACCTGGATCACGGGTCCATCCCGCTGGATCCGGCCGAGGATCAAGAGGAATGGGGCTCGGCGGGTCACTTCGCGATAGAGTTCCTCGACCTCCTTGCGGACGATGGCGTTCAGGAATCCGAACTCATCCTCCATCAAGATGAACATCACGCCCGCGGCACTCTCCGGTCGTTGGCGAGCGACGACGAGTCCTCCAATCATGACCTGCTCTCGGTGCCGGGCCGACGCGAGAGCCCGGCTGTCGATGGCGCCGGCTCGGGTCAGGGTGGGCCGCATGTGCTCGACCGGATGCCCCGCCAGGCTCGAGCCGGTGGCGAAATAGTCGAGGAAGACCCGTTCGGTGTTGCCTAACGGTCGAGGGGCATGCTCAATGGGCCGGGACGGCGCCAGAGGCAGGGTGTCGCCAACGTGGCGGAGTGCTTCCCAAGCGGCTTTCCGGCGGTCGGGCTGCCAAGCCTCGAACGCTCCGGCCCGGGCCAGGGCCATGGCGTCGGAGCGGGCGAGCTTGGCCCGAACGACCACATCGGCGACATCTCGAAATGGAGCGGCCGCCTGATACCGGGTCAGGGATTCGATGGCCTTGGCCCCGATCCCGCGGATGAACCGCCATCCGAGCCGCAGCATGGGACCGTCGTCGGGGAGTTCGATCGTGCAGTCCGCCGTGCCTTTCGAGAGACAGGGTCCGGTGACCCTGACGTCGCTTCGGCGCGCGTCGTGAATCAGGGTGGCGATCGGATAGAATCCCATCGGCTGGGCGTTGAGGAGGCCGAGCAGGAATTCGGTCGGATAATGCGCTTTGAGGTACGCGGTGGCGTAGGCAATCAGCGCAAAGCTCCAGGCGTGCGATTCGGGAAACCCGTAGTTGGCGAAGCTCATGAGATCTTCTTCGATTTGATTGGCAATCTCGTCGGTGATCCCCTTGCCGATCAGCCGCTCGCGCAACTCGGCCAAAGCCCGGAGCAACTTGGTTCGTTTCCGCTGGTGGCCCATGGTCCGCCGGAGCAAGTCGGCTTCGGCGGCGGTATAGCCGGCCAGTGTCATGGCGATGGCCATGGCTTGCTCCTGGAAGATCGGAATGCCCTGGGTCCGTTCGAGGAGCGGCTCGAGCGCGGGGTGGAGGTAGCTGACCTTCTCTTCGCCCCGGCGCCGCTTGGTATAGGGATGAACGAACTTGGCCTGAATCGGGCCGGGCCGGATCAGCGCCACTTGGACGACCAGATCGTAGAGGCGCTCCGGTTTGGTATGGAGAATCGACGCGATCTGGGCCCGGCTCTCGATTTGGAAGGTTCCGATTGTTTCGCCCTTGCTGATCATCCGGTAGGTGGCGGGGTCGTCGTCGGGAAGCGAGTACATCGACAGTGCCGTGCCGGTTCGCGCCTCGATGGCATTGAAGGCCCGCCGGACCACCGCGAGCCCGCCTAATCCCAGAAAGTCGAACTTTGGAATGCCGAGGCTGTCGAGATCGTCCTTGTCGAACTGGATGATGGTCCGCCCCATCGAGGTCGACTCGATCGGGAGGTGGTTGCCTAACGGTTCCGCCGAGAGGACGAATCCGCCGGGGTGGGTGGACCGAAGCCGGGGCAGGTCATCGAAGGCCCGGACCGCCTCCAGGACCGTTGCTGCCTTGGGTGTGGTGAGGTCGAATCCATGGGCTTCGGCCAAGCCCTTGGTCAGGATCTCGGCGCCGTCGAGGCACCCGACCCGGTGCAAGCGCTTGGAGAGTGTGAAGGCCAGTTCGGCTGGGTAGCCAAAGGCCCGCATCGTGTCCTGGATGGCGGTACAGGCGCTGTAGATCTGGGTGACCCCGGCAATGGCGGAGTGGGATCGTTGATAGCGCCGGTACATGTAGTCGAGTACTTCCTCGCGCCGGTCGTGCTCGAAGTCGACATCGATATCGGGCGCTTCGGTCATCCCGTCGACCCGGGCTTCGGACAGGAACCGTTCGAACAAGAGTCCATGTTTGACCGGATCGACCGCGGTGATGCCGAGGCAGTAGGCCACGGTGGAGTTGGCGGCGCTCCCGCGGCCTTGGGCCAGGATGTTCCGTTCGCGCGCAAACCGGACCGCGTCCCACATCACCAAAAAAAATCCGGAATAGCCCAACCGGGCGATGACGTGGAGCTCGTGGTCGATCTGGGTGATTTCCTTGGCGCCGGGTTGGCCCCACCGCTCCCGGGCTCCTTCGAGTGCGAGGTGCCGAATGAAGCTGTCGTTGTCGTGTCCCGCCGGCACGCTGAAGGTCGGGAGCGGCGGTCGGACCCACCGGAGGTTGAACTCGCATTGGTCCGCGAGGTCGGCTGCCGTTTCGAGTCCGGCTTCCGCTCCGCGCCACCGGACGGCCATCTGCTCGGGCGAGAGCAGCATCCACTCGCCGTTCGGGTGGAGCAGGCCTTGGTCGGTGGCCGCGGGGACGGTGGTGCCGTGGCGGAGGGCCGTGAGCACTTCGTGGACCAGCCGGGTTCCGGGGTCGATATAGCGGGGGTTCCGAGTGGCGAACCAGGGCACGCCACGGTGTTTCGACAACCGAATCAGCGCGCCGGCCAGGGCCTCTTCCCGGCGCCCCGCGTAGTGGAGTCCCACTTCGATGGCGACCCGGTCCCCGAAGGCGGAGCGATAGCGCGCGAGGAGCGCGTCGGCGTCGGCGGGGCGGCGGTCGAGAATCGCGGTGGCCAAGGCGCCCGAGGCCGGCCCGGTCAGGAGGTGGAGTCCCTCATGGCGATGGGCCACGTCGTCCCAGGTGAGTTCTGGCCGGCCCCGGGTGGCGGTACGCTTGGTCCACCGGCGGAGATTCCCGACGCGCGAGTGCGTGATCAGGGCCGCCAAGTTCTGGAAGCCGATGGCGGACCGGACCAAGAGGGCCATCGGGCGGCCGTCCACGACGAGCTGGGCCCCGATGACCGGCCGGAGGCCTTGCTCTCGGCAGGTGACCCCGAACCGGACGATGCCGCCCAGGTCGGCGCTGTCGGTCAGGCCGACGGCGTGATAGCCTAACGCCTTGGCGTGACGGGCCAGCGCTTCGGGCGACACGCCCCCGTCGCCGAAGGAAAACGCCGAGTGACAGCGGAGTTCGACGAACATGGTCAGTCCCACCACCCGGCCAAGTGCCAGCGGCCGGAAGCCAGGTCGCGGTACAACAGCACCATGACGCCATCGTCCCGGATCCCGTGGAAATAGTCGCGCTCGAACCGGGTGTCGTCGAACCCGCCGGCAATTCGGTCGGGTCCCAAACTCACGGTGAGTGCGTAGGTGCGGGTGCCGTCGAAATAGCGATCGGGAACCGGCAGGCCCCGGCGCGTGATGGTCCACACTTCGATGCCGAGCGGTGCGGGCAAGGTTTGCAGGGTGAGTTCCGGCGTTAGGCCGAACGTCGATCCGCCGGGCAGGGGTCGCTCGGCGACTTGGCCGGCCGGGTCGAACCGCCAGGTCACCCGGCGTTCGGGGAGCGGATGCTCGATTCGGTGGGCGATGCCGATGGCGTCGGCCTGCTTGTCGAGTAAATGCGCCAAGGCGGTTTCAGTGGCGCGGGCGGTGGCGAAGCCGAAGTCGAAGAGATCGCCTTGGCGGTCGGCCAGGGGAGCCGTGGCGTCGACCCGGAGGGCGATCCGCATGACGGCCGCCTCGAAGGTGACGGTTTCGAGCGCGGCGCGGATGACCCGGAGCCAGGTTTTTCGGTCGGCGGTGGGGGTCGAGCACCGGACCGGGACGGCCACGATGGCTCGGTCGGCGAGCGAGAACTCGAGCCCGACCGCGTGGGCGCCTTCGCGCCGGACCGCCAGGGCGTCGGTGACGGTGCCGAGGAGCGAATTGACGATGAAGACGACCTGCTCCTGGTTCGACAATTCGTAGTCGACCCACTCGAGTTCCGCGCTCGGTAACTCTCGGGGGCGGGGACCGAAGATCGGGCGGGCATCGTCGGCCCGGGCCAGTTTCCAGATCCTCACGCCTTCGGCCCCGAACCGGACCTCGACGGATTGAGGATCGAGCCGGGCCAGGTCGCCGCAGTTCTCGATGCCGATGGCCGCGATCAGGGGATAGAGCCACCCCGGCGGTGGCGGATGGAGGACGCCCACGTCAAGCGGGGCCAGAAACGTCCGATCGGTACCCGGCGGCACCATGGTGATCCGCTCGTTACCGGTGCGGGCCGCGACTTCGGCGGCGATGGGCGTGTCGGCAATCCCGGCGTGAACCTCGGGGATATCGAGGAACTCGAAGCGTTCCAGCAACTGCCCGGCAATAGCCATTGCATCAAGCCCCCGGGCGTCGGCCCACACGATGCCTCGGCTGCACTCGAGCCGGATCCTGGGGGCACACTCAAGAGCGGCCGCGCCGATCTCAGTCGAGCGCGCCGCGTCGGTCGGCCACGCCGGGCTCGAGAGACAGACGAAGGTCATGGGCTTTGGCGGGGAGTGTAAACGTGGTGCGCTCGGACCATCCGGACGCTTTGGCAGTGACTTCGATGCTGACGGCATCGACCGCGGCCACCTCGCCGAAGGGGCCGATGGACCAGCGAAACCGGTCGACCAAAAACCGGGAGCTCAACCGAATGCTGGCGGTGAGGCCGCGATCGGTGAGGGCGACGAAGGCGCCTTGCCCTTCGTGGACCATTCGGGAGAGCCGGAGCATGGCGCTTTGGCCAGGGTCAATGCCGGAGAGGACGACCAGCGCGAAGCCGCCGGACCGGAGAAGGATTTCCGTGGCCCGAAGCGCCAGGTCCTGGTCGGCAGGCCGGACGACCAGCGGACCATCGGTCCAGCCGGGGCCGATGGTTCGGGCCCCGTCGATCCACGCCACTCGCTCGCCCCGATTGGCTACCCCTTGGCAGGCCGTCCGGAGGATGGCCGTGGCCCCCCCCGTTTTCGACTGCCATACCACCATCCGGCCCCGGGGTAGTCCGCCGTTTGGGAGGATCCGGTCGAGCGAAGCGAGCCCGGTTACGAGCGGAGGCGCCGACCGTTCAGGAAGGAGAACCGCGTTAGGGAAGCGCTCGACCAGGAGGCTTCGGAGGGCGGTGGCTCGGCTTGGGGCAACAGCGGCGGTCATCCGACAGCCTGATCAATGGGGGTCTATTGTAGCCCGAACAAACCCCGAATGTCAAGTACGCCGAGTGCCGAGTGCTATTTCCTCTTAGCCCGATAGAGGGAGTCGAGGACGTAGCGGAACAGCTCCACCGGCTGGGCGCCGATAATGAGGGAGCCGTCGATGTAGAACGTCGGGGTGCTTTGGGCTCCGCTCTTGACGGCGCCGTCGGCGTCGGCCTTGATCAGGGCGACGGTTTCTTGTTTTTCGAGGCAGGAGGCCATGGCGGGCTTGGGCAGCTTGAGTGAGTCGACCAAGGTCATCAGGAATGGCGCTGGGTTCTTGAGCGGGGCCCAGGTTTCCTGGTGCAGGAACAGGAGGTCGTGGGCCGACCAGAATTTGTCGAACTTGGCGGCGCACATCGCAAAGGCCGCGGCCGGTACGGCGTTCGGGTGAATCGACGTCAGCGGATAATTCACGAAGATCCAGCGGACCTTGCCGGTTTTCACGAACTCGTTCTCGATGGCCGGGAACGATTCCATCGCGTGACGCCGGCAGAAGGGGCACTGGAAATCCGACATCTCGTAGACGGTAATCGGGGCCGTTGGAGAGCCTTTGCTCCGCGCGGACATCGGGATCGGGCTTTGGGCGACGGCCGGTGCCGCGAGCGAGGCCAGGAGTACGGCCGCCAGAAGATTCGAACCCATATCAGTACCTCGGCCGTCGACGGCCGGTTTGAGGACTCAAGAACACCGTGTCGCCCGTGATCGCGACATTCCAGTACCACTGTCGATTCGGATCGGTCGGATCGATGGAATGGGCCGTAGCCCACCATCGTCCATTGGTCAGCGTGATGGTGGCCCAGCCGACCGCATCCGTGGTGTCGGCGACCGGGTTGGCAAAGACCCGTTCGCCCATCGAGCGAGTAATCAAAGAATAATCACGATAGACGCTGTCTTCCCACTGGCGCACCACCGCCCGGCTGGTTTCCATCGCGGGTCCGAGTTGTTCCCGGGCCCGGTCCAGTGCTGCCCGGGCGGCGGACAGCGATTCAGCTGCCGGGGCCATCGAACCGGCGGGCGCCCCGCCCGAGCGCAGGGAGTCGAGCCGGGCATTGGCCTTGAGATAGGCAATGAAAGGGGTCCGGAAGTCTAAGAACAGACTGTCGAGCTCCCGGGTCCTTGGGCGCGGCGCGGCCTTGGCCTCGAGCGCGGTCAGGATGCTGTCGCGATTATACGGAAGGAACGACACCACGAGACCGGGCACCGGCGTTTCTACGCCGTTCAAATCTGGAATACTGACTCGGATGGTGGCGGTTCGGGCCCTGCACGCGGTGGCCATGACCGCAACGACGACGAACGTGAGTGGCTTGATCAGTCCGTAACCACGTTGGGGAGGATGTATTTGAGCGGATCGACCGGGCGACCGTTGATATGGACTTCGTAGTGGAGATGCGGACCGGTCGAGAGCCCGGTGTTGCCGACGAGCGCGATCCGTTGACCCCGGCCGACTTTGGCACCCGCCGCCACCAAGACTCTGGAGGCATGAGCAAACTTGGTGACGACGCCGTACCCATGGTCGATCGTGACCACGTTTCCGTATCCAGTTTCCCAGCCCGCCGCCGTCACCACGCCGTTCGCGGGCGCCTCGATCGGCGTTCCGGCCGGGGCCGTGATGTCGACCCCCTCATGGGGGCGAGCGACGTGGAGGATTGGATGATCGCGCATGGCCGCAAAAGCACTGGACAACCACCCCTGGGTTGGTACGATCGACGGGGTGGCGCCGAGCCGTTCGGCATGCGCCGCCATGCTGTCGGCGGCTTCGCTGAAGGAGCGGGTCAGCAGGTTGGCTCGCCGAATCAACGCGCCGAGATCGACCCGGACTTCACTGGCCCGTTCGACCAAGACACTCGAACGTTCTTCGGTCGTGGCCACCGGCAGCGGACCGCCGATGCCGGCGGCGTGGACTTGCGGGTCGATCGGATCAAGATTGGCGAGGAGGCGCAGTTTGGAGTCGCGCTTCTCGAGCGAGGCCACGGAGTCGGAGAGGGTGCTCATCCGCCCCTGGATGATGCCGAGCTCGTGGGCCAGCCGGGCATTCTCGAGCGCCACGGCTTTGGCCCGCGCCATGTTGACGGTCTTCGCGACGGTGCCGTAGCCTAACAACAATGCAACCATCACCGCGGCGACCGCCAAGGTGCCGACGAGCTTGATTGCGGTGTGGGACACCTCGATGACGCGCGACGTGCTTGACCCTTGCGGCACGACAATGATAGTCCAGCGGCTCTTTTTCATCCGTGGCGATCGACCCCGAATTGACAACGTCCAGAACAGTGGCGTACTGAAAACGCTGGACAATAATGGCCCTCGTTCCGGGGGCTGTCAAGCGTCCGGTATCTGAACGCTAACTGATTGTTCGACAACGACTTGAAATGGGTCCCTAGGCCGGGTTCGGTTTCGGGAAAAGGATCGCCGGTCGGGCGATGGTAAGGCCTTGTATGACAGGGTTTTGAACAGTGGTCCATCGAATTGCAGTGAGGGGCTCCGTCTGGCCGAGACTCTGCCAGATCTCGGCCGCTTTGGCGGGGACAAAGGGCCCGACGAGCACGGTGATTCGCACCAGGGTCCGGGCCAGGGAGGCCAGGGCATCGTCCAAGGCCGACTGGTTTCCGGCCTTGGCCAGGCCCCAGGGTGCTGTTTGGGTGATGTCGAGATCGGCCGCCGCGATGATGGCCCAGATCGCGTCGAGGCCGCCTTTGAGGTCGAGTCGTTCCATGGCGGCCCGGTAGGCTGGGACGTGGTGGTCGATGACCTCTCGATCGAGCGACGTCGTTTCGCCAGTCGGCACCACACCGCCGCGATACTTCTCGATCATCGCCAAGGATCGGGCAACCAGGTTGCCGAGTCCGTCGGCCAGGTCGGAGGTATACCGAGCGTCGTAGCGTTCCCAGGTGAAATCACCATCAGCTTCGAAGCCGACTTCGCGCATCAAGAAATACCGGAGCGGATCGGCGCCGTAGCGATTGATGGCCTCATCGAGATTGACCGCGGTGCCGGCGGTCTTCGACATCTTGGCGCCGAGCCACTGCACGTAGCCGTGAGCCCACACCATTTTCGGCGGCGCGATGCCGGCGGCCAGGCACATGGCCGGCCAGAGCACGCAGTGGAACCGGGTGATGCCTTTGCCGATGATATGGAGGTCGGCCGGCCAGAGCCGTTGGTAGCCTGGTTCCGGGAATCCGGTGGCGGCGAGATAATTGATGACGGCGTCGAACCACACGTAGACCGTGTGACCCTCGCTGCCCGGGAAGGGAATACCCCAGGGCAGTCGCGACCGCGAGATCGAAATGTCCTGCAACCCGCCCTCCAGCAGGCGAAGGATCTCGTTCCGGCGGATTTCCGGTTCGACGGCCAACTCACCGCTGGTGATCAGCGCAAGGATTCGATCGCGGTAGGCCGAGAGCCGGAAGAAGTGGTTGGTCTCCTTGGTCGGGACCAGCGCCAAGGTTGGATGCTCGGCGCACTTGCCGTCGACGATCTGACTTTCGGTCTTGAAGTCTTCGCACCCGGTGCAGTACAGTCCTTCGTAGTCAGCGAGGAAGACGTCATCGGGACTTTTGGTGAGGATCCGGCTCAACAACGCGAGCACGGCTTGGGTGTGCCGGGGCTCGGTGGTGCGAATCCAGTCGTCGTTGCTGCACTCGAGCCGGTGCCAGTACCGAGTAAACCGCTCGGCCATTTGATCGACCCAGGCCTCCGGGGTGATCGCGTGTTTCGTGGACATTTCGATCACGCTTTGCGAGTTCTCGTCCATGCCCATGAGGAAATGGACGTCGTCGCCTTGGAGCCGGCGGTACCGCGCGATGGCGTCAGCGCCGATCTTCTCGAGGGCGTGGCCGAGGTGAGGATCGCCGTTGGAATAGTCGATGGCGGTGGTAAGGAAGTACTTGGCCACGTCAGGGCTCTGAGGATTCGGGCGGAGAATTGGGTTCGCCCGGGCCGGCACCGGGGCCGCGTCCCCGGCGGCGGCGGCGGCGCTTGGACCGTTTGGCCGCCTCATTCGGTTCGGCCGAGGCTGCCGCGGCGGCGGGTGGCGTTGGCGCGGGGAGCGGCGGCGCCGGCCGGGGCCGCCGCTCGGGGCGGGGCTCCGCCGCTCGCAGTGGCTCCGTTCGGGGTGGACGGGCAGGGCGTTCCCGCCGTTCTGCCGTTCGGGGGAGTGGTGCGGTCGGGATCGTCGGGGTCCCGGTGGTTGTCGGGGCTGGGGCGTCGCCCGCCGCAGCGATTTCCTCTTTGAGGTCAGCGAGCAGCACCGTCCGTGGCCCGTGCTCGTCGCTCCGGAGGAGGACCCGTTCCCGGAAGATGTCGATGGCAATCACCTTCTCGGTTCCGCGAGAGGTCCGAACGGCCTTGCCCTCCTTCGGGAATCGTTTCCGGGTTGCCACGTAAAACTCATGCTCGTATTTGAGGCAGCAGAGCAGTCGCCCGCACCCGCCTGAGATCTGGGCGGGGTTGAGTGAAAGATGCTGGTCCTTGGCAAGGGCCAAGCTGATCGGGTCGAGCGATCGGAGCCAAGTGGAGCAGCAATATTCTTTTCCGCAGCGGCCGACGCCGCCTAACCGGGCCGCTTCGTCGCGGACCCCGATTTGGCGGAGCTCGATCCGGGCCTTGAACGTGGTCGCGAGATCGCGGACCAAGTCCCGGAAGTCGACTCGTTTTTCGGAGGTGAAGTAGAAGGTGAGTTTTTTTCGGTCCCACTGCCACTCGGCATCCGACAATTTCATCTCGAGCTTGTGGTGCCGCACCCGCTCGACCGCCCGAATCCGGGTGCTATCCTCGGAGCGCCGGAGGTCATTGGCGGTCTTGATGTCGTCTTGACTGGCGACGCGGATGACCGGGCGAGAGGCCGTTGGGATGTCGCCGCCGACCGCGCAGCCGCTGCACCCGGAGGCGCACTTCTTGTCGGCGGTGTCGCCGATGACGCCGACGCGGCCGAAGTCGACGCCCCGGTCGGCCTCGACGATCACAGGCTGATGGAGGTGGAGCCGATCAGCGTCCTCGGGCCAGAGGAAGTAATCTTTGCGGTTGCCTTTGAACCGGACTTCGATCGTGGTGGGCATCAGGCTTCCGTGAAGGCCCCCATCGCCCCGTACTTGTCGGCCCGGCGCCGGATGAGCTTGTCGGGACGGACTTTGTGGAGTTCGGTGATGTGGCGGGCCAAGGCCGTGCGGAGCGACTCGCCGGTGGCCTCGGGATCTTGATGGGCGCCCCCCAGGGGCTCGGGGATGACTTCGTCGATGATCTTGAGCTTGAGCAGGTCGCTCGCGGTAATCTTGAGCGCTTCGGCGGCCCGCTCACGCTGGGTCGCATCCTTCCAGAGGATGGCCGCGCACCCCTCGGGTGTGATGACCGAATAGGTGGAGTGCTCGAACATCAGGACTCGGTCGGCAACCGCCAGCGCCAGGGCGCCGCCGGACCCTCCCTCGCCGATGATACAGGTGACGATCGGGGTCGGGAGCGAGGCCATTTCGAGGATGTTGGTGGCGAGCGCTTCCGATTGGCCCCGCTCCTCGGCGCCAATGCCGGGGTAGGCGCCCGGGGTATCGACCAGGGTAACGACCGGCGCGTGAAACCGGGCTGCCAGCTTCATCAGCCGGAGGGCTTTCCGATATCCCTCGGGGTGGGGCATTCCGAAGTTGCGTTTGATGTTCTCGCGGGTATCGCGGCCCTTCTGGTGGCCGATGACCATGACCGATTGACCGCGGAGCCGGGCCCAGCCCCCGACAATGGCGAGATCGTCGCGGTACAGCCGGTCGCCGTGGAGCTCGATGAAATCGGTGAAGATCGACCCGAGATAGTCCATGGTGGTCGGGCGCTTGGCGTGCCGCGCCACCAGCACCCGCTGGATCGGGGTCAGGTTCTGGTAGATCTCGTGTTTGAGCGTCGTCAGCTTGGCCTGGAGGGTGCCTAGCTCGGCGGCCATGTCGATCTGGCGGTCCTCGCCGACCCGTTGGAGTTCCTCGATCTGGCGATCGAGTTCCGCGAGTGGTTTTTCAAACTCCAGCGTGTAGAGACCCATGATGTCCTATCCGGCTCTGATCAGTCGTACGGCGTCGGCGCCGAGGAGCGTGCGGAGCGAAAGCACCAGTTCTTCGTTTGGGTTGACCCGGAGCCGGCGCGACCGGAGCTTGGCCGTTTCGCCGTTGCCGTCCGACCACTCAATATAGACCGGCGCGGGGCCCGCGTGTTCGGCGCAGAGGGCGGCGATGGCCCGGATCCCTTCCGCCGGGGGCGGGCTTGGCTGGCCCCACCGAATCGAGACCGCCACCGCGCCGCTCTTCCGAAAGTCGATCAGCGGCTTCGACGATTCCACTACAAACGGGGCGCGATCTTCGCCCCGGTCCCGCTGGCTGTACCCGCCGGTCAGCAACAGGCAGGCGTCCTCGAAGATGGCCTGGTTTTGTTGGGCCCACGCTTCGGGGAAGACAATGGCCTCGGCCGTGCCGTGAAAGTCCTCGAGCGTGAGCCGGGCGTACTCCTTGCCGGTCTTTTTGGAAATCTGCCGTTTGATGCTGGTCACCACCGCCCCGATGGTCACCTGTTGCTCGCTCCAGGTAAACAGGGTGGCCGTGGTTCGGGTGCCGAACAACTCGACTTCGCTCTTGAACGGCGCCAACGGGTGGCCGGAGATGAAGAAACCGATGATCTCCTTTTCGCGGGCCAACCGCTCGGCTTCCGGCCAGGGCGGGACGTCCGGGAGGGCGGTCGATTTGGGCTCGGCCTTCTGGGCTTCGGCGAAGAGCGACTCCTGGCCGGTCTCCTTTTCCTGATGGAGAAGTTGCGCTTCGCCGAGCACGGTGTCGAGGGCCGCCATCATTTGGCTTCGGTGGCCGGCCAGGGAGTCGCAGGCCCCCGCCGCGATCAACGACTCGATGACCCGCTTGTTGCAGAGCCGCAAGTCGATTCGGTTGCCCAGATCGTGGAGGGTCTCGAGCCGGTGGCCCTTCCGGGCCGCGATGATCGAATCAATGGCCCCCCGCCCGACGTTGCGGACGGCGCCAAGTCCGAAGCGGATCCGCTGGTCAGCGACGACGGTGAACTTGAAGCCGGATTCGTTGACGTCCGGGGCCAGGACCTCGATGCCCAGTTCGCGGGCCTCGTTGATGTATTGGACCACCTTGTCGGTGTCGCCGATTTCCGACGACAAGAGCGCCGCCATGAACTCCGCGGGATAGTGGGTCTTGAGCCAAGCGGTCTGGTACGAGAGAACCGAGTAGGCCACCGAGTGCGACTTGTTGAAGCCGTAGCGGCCGAAGGTCTTGATCTGCCCGGCCAAGTCGTCCATCAGCTTCTTCGGGTGGCCGAGGCCAATGCCCCGCTCGACGAATTTGGCCAGTTCCTTGTTGATGAGATCGGCGTCCTTCTTGCCCACGGCCTTCCGCAGCACGTCGGCTTCCGCGAGCGAGAAGCCGGCGAGGATGTTGGCGATCCGCATCACCTGCTCTTGATAGGTGATGACCCCGTAGGTCGGCTCGAGTACTTCCTTGAGGGACGGATGCGGATACGTCACCGTCTCCTGGCCGAGCTTCCGTTTGATGAAGACCAAGTGCATCCCGGTGTCGAGCGGGCCGGGGCGGAGCAGGGCGTTCGACGCCACCAAGTCGTCGAACCGATCGCACTTCATCTGGCGAAGGGTGTCGGTGGCGAGTGCCGATTCGAATTGGAAGACGCCGGCGGTGCGACCCTGCCGGAGCAAGGCGTAGACCGCGGGATCGTCGAGTGTGAGGGCTCCGATGTCGACGGCAATGCCATGGCGGTCGGCCACCAGCTTCACTGCGTCGTGGATCACCGTCAGGGTTCTCAACCCGAGGAGATCCATCTTCAGCATCCCGACTTTTTCGAGCGCCACCATGTCGTACTGGGTGATCATGGCGTGTTCGCCGTCGGCGGTCTGGCCGGCCCCCTTCGTGGGCGCGGTGCAGACCGGGACGTAGTTGGGCAACGGGCCCGGGGCGATGACCACCCCGGCCGCGTGGACCGATAGGTGGCGCGAAATACCCTCGATCCGGGAGGCCAGCTCCGCCATCCGGCCGTAGACCGGCATCGACTTGACCAGGGCGGACAGCTCAGGGACCTTTTCGAGCGCCTCCGCGATCGTCAGGCTGTAGGCGGGTCCGGAGGGGATCAATTTGGTGATCTTGTCGGCGTCGCCGGGGGGGACCTTGAGCACCCGGGCCACGTCCTTGATGGCTGCCCGGGCCTTCATGGTTCCAAAGGTGACGATCTGGCCGACGCTTTCTCGGCCGTACCGCTCCCGGACGTACTCGATCACTTCGCCGCGGCGTTCGAAGCAAAAGTCGACGTCGATGTCGGGCATCGACACCCGTTCCGGATTCAGGAACCGTTCGAACAGCAAATCGAACTTGAGCGGGTCGACGTCGGTGATGCGGAGGGCATAGGCCACCAGCGATCCGGCGGCTGAACCGCGGCCCGGCCCAACTGGGATACCCCGCTCCCGGGCGGCGGCAATGAAGTCCTGGACGATCAGGAAGTAGCCCGAGTACCCGGCCTTGGTGATGACTCCAAGCTCGTAGGCAAGCCGTTCCTCGACCGGCGGGGGCAGCGGCGTCCCATAGCGGTCGCCGGCACCCTTGCGCGCCAGGTCGGACAGGAGGACGTCATCGTCGGCATACTCGGCGGGGCGAGGAAAGCTTGGAAGGAAATACCGTTTCTCGAAATCGAACTCGCAGAGGTCGGCCACCCGCTGGGTGTTGTCGATGGCGTCCGGATACTCCTTGAAGAGCTTCCGCATCTCGGCTTCGCTCTTGACGTACGATTCCTGGCCGGTAAAGCGGAATCGTTTCGGATCGTCGAGGTCGGCGCCGGTTCCGATTGCGAGCAAGACGTCGTGCGCCTCTGCGTCATCGCGCTTTAAATAGTGGGCGTCGTTGGTGGCGACGACCGGAAGGCCCAACTCGCGGGACAACTCGATCATGCCGTCGAGGACGACCTTCTCTTCCGGAATGCCATGATCCTGGATTTCGAGCCAGAAGCCCTCGGGCCCGAACAGCTTGGCAAACCACTGGGCGCTTCGTTTGGCTTCCTCGTACCGCTGCTGGCGGAGCCCATAGGCCACCTCGCCGGAGAGGCAGGCGGCTAGGCAAATGATGCCCTCGGCGTGCTGCTCGAGGACTTCTTTGTCGATCCGGGGGCGGCGGTAGAAGCCCTCGGTGTAGCCGATGGAGGTTAGCTTGATCAGATTCTGGTAGCCGACCTTGTTCTTGGCGAGCAGGACCAGGTGGCTGTAATGGGCCGGGGCATCCGGCGGCTTCTGCCCCGAGCGCCGATCGCCGTAGGCCAGGTAGGCCTCGAAGCCGAGAATCGGCCGGACCTTGTTGGCTTTGCAGGTTTCGTAGAAGTTCCAGGCGCCGTGCATGTTGCCATGGTCGGTCAGGCCGACGCTGTCCATGCCCAGGCTCTTGATGTATTGGACCAGTTCGGGGATCTGGTTGGCCCCATCGAGCAACGAGTATTCGCTGTGGGTATGCAGGTGGGCAAAGGCCATCGAGACTCCATCGGCGGCCAGCGGGCCACCGAAATCTGACAGGTGCGGGGCCCCTTCGATCGGCTCCGAACGCGGAACCGGTCAGGGGACCGTATCAATACCGTGTCGCTCGGATGATGGCTAGCCGGTCGGCCCCGTCCTTGCCGAGATTGGGTTGCCCCAAGCGACAGGCCGGGAAGGTATCCGTTCCCGGTGGCGTTGTCAAAAGACGTTGTCAGTCAATGGTTTACGCGGTTACGAAAGGGAGGGGCAATGGGTCGATCCGGGGCAGTGATATCGGGCTTGTTGGTGGTGGTGGTCTTGGCAGGCTGCCAAGGCGAGCCGGTCTCGCCACCGCCTCCCCCCCCGCCGCCGCCGCCGCCGCCGCCGTCGCCCGTCGCGCAGTGCGGGAGTCAATCGACTCTCCAGCTCTCGGTCGGCCAGCATCAGGTCGTCGATCCCGGCGCGACCAGTGGGTGCGTCCGAGTTCCCACGGCCGGCGCCGCCGGGGCCGAGTACATCGTGGTGGTGGCCTCGGGCGCTCCGACCCGGAGC
The DNA here is from genome assembly GCA_009692115.1 of Gemmatimonadota bacterium. Taxonomy (NCBI): domain Bacteria; kingdom Pseudomonadati; phylum Gemmatimonadota; species Gemmatimonadota bacterium. The sequence goes on from SHZU01000006.1 coordinate 219,149, forward strand.
ACGAGCGGGGTCAGCGGGGGCTACTACGTTCGCGCCAGCAATCCAGGCGCCTCCAGTGTGGCAACGCCCGCGGTGTCCCGGGCCGAGGTCGCGGAACCCCTGGTATCGCGGACCTCGGCGGCGGACCAGTTCCACATGACCCTCCGGCGGCGGGAAGCGGCCCTGGCCGCCGACCCGTCGAACCGGTCGGTGCCCGTGGCGCTGAGCGCCCCGGCCGCCCCGCCGGTGGTTGGTGATACCCGGACGTTCAAGGCGTGCAAAAACCTCGCGTGCAGCGCCTTCGACGACGTGCTCGCGACGGCGCGCTACGTCGGGACCAAGGCCGCCATCTACATGGAGAACGTGGTGCCGACCGCCGACACGTTGCGGGAGGAAGATTACGCCGACCTTGGTCGCACGTTCGATACTTATCACTATCCGATCGACGCCGCCGCGTTCGGGACCGAGTCCGATATCGACACCAACGAGCGGATCGTGATTTTGATGACCAAGTCGGTCAACAACCTCACGCCGGATTGCACCAGCGGGCGGGTGCTGGGCTATTTCTTCGGCTTGGATCTGATTACGACCGGGAGCCAGTCGGTAAACTCGAACAAGGCTGAGATCTTCTACACCTTCGTCCCGTCACCCTCGACGCCGACCTGTACCGCCATCAACCGGGTCCAGACCCTTTACTCCGTCAAGCCGACGTTGATTCACGAACTCCAGCACATGATCAGCTGGAACAAGCGGGTGATTCAGGGTTCTGGCAACGCCGAAGAAACCTGGCTCAACGAGGCGATGTCGCACTTTGCTGAGGAGCTCGGCGGGCGATTGATTCCGGCGGATCAGTGCCCGCCGCCTAGCGGTTCCAGCGCGCCGTCATGCCGGAGTCAGTACACGTCGGGCGACATTCTCAATGTGTATGACTACCTCGCGTCGACCGAAGACCACTTTCTGATCTACCCCACTTCGTCCAACGGCACTTTGGAAGAGCGGGGAGCGAGTTGGCACTTCCTCCGGTGGGTCATCGACCAGTTTGCTACCGATTCGCTGGTGGGCTCGGACTTCACGCCGTCGTTGGTCACCGGCCCGGGCGGGGCCGCGACGATCACGGCGCGGACCGGCCAGAGTCTGGCCCAACTGGTGCCGGAGTGGCTCCTGGCCGCGTATCTCGACGACTTGCCCTCGTTTACCGCGGCAAGCCCCCGGCTCCGCTTCAAGAGTTGGGGGTTGCGGTCGATCTTCACCAATCCGCTCAACCAGGGACCGAGTGGCCCGTTCAGCGGCTTTCCAGTCAAGCCCGACTCGACCAGCGGGTCGTACACCAAGGCAGGCACCCTTCGCGGCGGGAGCGGACGCCATTTCCGGCTGATCCAACAAGCCAATGGGCCCGGGATTGATTTTCAGCTGGTGAAGGACGCCGCGGGCACCGCCATCGACCCGGCGTTAGTGGCCCGGATCGGGATCGCCAGGGTTCGTTAGGCGGGCTTGGCCCGAAAGCGCCCCGGTGCCATGCCGCGGCTTTTGGTGAAGGCTTTGGTCAGGTGCCTCTGATCGGAAAATCCGCAGCGGACCGCGATCTCGGCGATGGAAATCCGACGGTCGCGGGGCAGGACCTCGGCCCGGTCGATCCGGGCTGAACGCCGGAACTCCGCCGGTGAGGTGTGAAAGTGTTTCCGGAACATCCGCGCCAGATAGATCGGATGGCCCCCCACCTGACGGGCCACCGCGTCGATCGTGTCCTGGTGGTTTTCGGCCAAAATCGATTTGGCTTCGATTAGCCAGCCGGGGGCCTGGCGGTTCCGTTCCCGCGGGTACCGCGCGATTTCGCCGAGGAGTTCGAGGCAAAGTCCCTCGATGACCAGGGCGGAGGCCGGTGACCAGCGGAGACACCCGTTCGACATCTTGCGGACGGTGGCGCCGATAGTCTGGTGGCGGAGCGCCATCGGATCCGTCGGCTGGTGTCCGACTGATTCAGCCAACCGAATCCGCTCGGCCGGAATCGACACCGTGAAGAACTGCCCCTGGATCGCGCCTGCCACCGGGTCGAACCGGTCCCGGTGGGTCGTCCCGGGTGGATTGTAGATCACCACCGATCGATCGCAGATCTCCGGTGCCCCGCATGCCGAGGCCCGGTAGGCGCCTCCGATCGGCAGGACAACGTGGGCGTCTTCATGGGTGTGGAGCCCGACCGAGCGAGTCGGGTCGGCTTCCCAATGAGCCACCGAAAACGCCCCGGCCCGCCGGTCCTGGTCGCAATGTCCGAAAAACTGGCCGGGACGAAGAATCCGGTTAGTCGAGCTCGGTCCGGATATGAGCATAGTCGCTGTCCTACGGAACCGGCGGGTGTCGAGTTCCACGAGCTTGACCGCCCAGCTTGAGTGCGGGGCACGCTTCCGCGAGATTCCGCTGGTGGAATACACCTTCGTTCGGATGGGGTTGGCGCTCTCGGCGGTGACGGCGGTCGCCATGGGTCCGCTCGCGGCCCAGGCCCGGCCAGTGCCGGCCATTCTGTCGTATCCGGCCAACGTTCGCGCTGCGGGGCTGGCAGGAGCGGGCGTTGCCATGACCGGTTATGCCGGCTCCGTGTTTAATAATCCCTCGGGGCTCGCTCCGATCCGGGCCTTGAGCCTTGAGATGACCCTGGCGCGGCTGCCGGACCGGTCGACCTACTTGATGGGAGCCGCAGCCGCCCGGGTAGGCCGGTTCAACGTGGGCGGCGGGTACCAATACCTCCGGTTGCCGACGGGCGGCCCGGTGTATGACAACTTTGCCGGCGTGGGTACCGGAGTGTATCGGCGGGGCGGGATCGCGCTCGGCACCAGCGCCAAGTATGTGTCGGTGGAAGATTCGGGCGGCGTGATTACCCGATCGGCCACGACGGACGTCGGGGCGACGGTGGCGCTTTTTGAGATTGCCGCGCTCGCGTTGTCGGTCCACAATCTCGGCGACTGGAACGTGTCGAACGGCGGCCTGGCCTTGCCTCGCTCCTGGCATCTCGGGTTTAGCTTCAACCTGCTCGACTCGTTCTCGAACGGGCGACTGATGACCACGATCGAGACGGTGTGGACCGAAGACCAGCGCCGGCGGACCGTGATGGGCCTCGAGGTGGGTGCGGTCGTGAAGGGGCTCGGTTTGGTGGCCAGGATCGGCCACGGGGGCCAACCGGGGGACGTGGCGGGCACCCTGTCCAAGACCACGTACGGCGGGAGCATCGTGGCCGGCGAGACCCGGTTCGACTACGCCTACCAGCGGCGAAGCCCGTTAGGCAATGGGGTTCATCTTTTCGGGGTCCGCTGGACGCCGTGACCAGGAAACGGTTTCTCATGGGTATTCTCGTGGCGGCGGTGGTTCTCTTTCTGGGGTACGGTACCGCCTACGTGGCCAGCGAGGATATCCGGTACCTGACGCGGGCCGGGATCGAACAGACCAGGATTCTGGAGCGGCGGAAGCCACTCGAGGCGATGGTGGCGGATTCCACGCTCCCGGCCGTTGACCGGGCCTATATCGGTCTGGTGATCGAGGTCCGGCGGAAGGCGGCGGCGCTCGGACTCGAGGCCGGTGAGACCTATACCACCTATACGGATGTGGGCCGCGACACCTTGCTGTTGAGTTTGACGGGGTCGCGGAAGGACTGCATTTGCCCCGTGACCTGGAAGTATCCGATCGTCGGCCGGGTGCCGTACAAGGGGTTCTTCGATCCGAAGATGGCCGAAGCGGCCGCCCAGAAGATCGCGGCCAAGGGCTATGACTATTCGCTCCGTCCGGCCTCCGCGTACTCGACGCTGGGCTGGTTCAACGACCCATTGTTGTCGACCGCCATGGTGCGTGATTCGGTGGAGCTTTCGGCGCTGGTGTTCCACGAGATCGCTCACAACACCCTCTATGTGAAAAGCGCCACGGCCTTCAACGAGAGTTTTGCCCAGTTGGTGGGTTACCGGGCGGCGGAGGCTTTCTTCCGGGCTCGGGGCGACAGCGCGTTGGCCGACCGGGCGCGGGGCCGCTGGGAAGACGAGATCGTGCTGGCGGAGTATTATCGGAAGTTGATCGACACCTTGACGGTCTTCTACAACTCCAAACCGATCGGCGATTCGCTCGAGGCCGGCCGGCGGACGATCGGCCAGTGGTCGAAGGGGTACTTGGAGATCACGATTGGGCCGCTGCTGAAAACCTACCGGGTCAGCCGACTGGCCGAGCGGCCGATCAACAACGCCCAGTTGGTGGGGGTTCTGCTCTATCGAACCCACCTCGAGTGGTTCGAGCAGTGGTTTGCCAAGCATGGGTCGGACATCGGTGCCAGCGTCGCGGCCCTCCGTGAGGTGATGAAGGGCGCCGAGGGTGACGGCGCGTTCGAGCGGTTGGAGGCCGCCATTCCATGAGAAGACTCGGAACCCTGGTCCTCGCGCTGGCAGCCGGCGGAGCGGTGCCCGGTGCGGCGCAGACCCAAACCGCCGTTGACGAGTACACCCGGTACGAGCTGCTCGATCCCGCCAGCGCTCAATTCAAGATCCGCTATGACGTGACGGCGGCGACCCCCGGGGCCCGCTACTTCTTCAACCCGATTCGAAAAGGCAGCGTAGCCACCGACGAGTCGGTCTTCGACCGGGCCACCGGTCAACCGCTCGCGTTCGAGGTCGTGCCGGGTTCGGCGGCGCGGGTCCAAGGATTCGGGGCCGCCGACCTCGAAACGGATTACATCCGGGTGACGCTCCCTCGCGCGGTACCAATCAATGGCGAAGTCCGGATCCTGATCGTCAAGACGTACCGGGATCCGAAGAGCTATTACGCGGCGGGCGACACGATCGTGTTCGCGCGGTCTCTCGGGATCAAGATGAATGCGGTGGTGCTGCCGGCGGGCTACGAGTTGGTGGGGCTCAACGTGCCCTCGCAGGTGTTGACGGAGCCTGACGGGCGGACCCTGATCAGCTTCATCAACGCGGGGCCCGATGCGGCCTCGTTGGTGGTGACGGGCCGGAGGTTGGCGCGATGACCAAACTTGTTGCGGTGCTGACGGTGGTGTGGATGGGCTCGTTGGGTGCCCAACCGCGGGCGGCCCGGCTCACCGAGCGGGCCACGGAGACCCGGGACATCGTCTACTTCCTCCAGCAGCCGGAGACCCATGCGTTCGATCTCTACCACGACTATACCGAGACCCGGGTGGGTGTCGACAAATATCTGAATGTCGTCCGGGCCGGAAGCGGGGTCTCGAATCCATCGGCCGTCATCCTCGATACCGGTACTCCGCTCGACACCCGGACGCTCAGAGGTGCCGCGATTACGGCCGCCGGCCTCGATATTGGGGAGCCGGTGCGGCCGACGACTGAAGTGGTGGTGATTTCGTTCCCAGCGGTTCAGCAAGATCAATCCACCCGGCTCCGGATTTCCGAGACCTATACCGATTCGGTCCGGTACCGGGTCGAAGCCGGCGAGTTGATCTGGGATCGGTCCTTCGGGCGGGCGTACAATGCCGTCGTGCTCCCGGCGGGGTGGTATCTGACCCACAGCAGCGTGCCGGCCACGGTGCGGCTGATCGAGGATGGCCGGGTCCGGCTCGATTTCGTGAACCCGAGGCTCGATGAGATCCAGGTGCTGATCGTGGCCCGGCGGCGAACGGGCAGATGACCCGCCCGTGAGTTCGTCGGCCCGGAGACTGCTTGGTGTCAAGATCGTCCACACGATCGCCTGGGCCTTTTTTGTCGCCTGCATCCTCGCGATACCGATCTGCGGCTGGATGGGCCAATACGGCCGCGCCGGCATCTTCACCGCCATCGTCGCGGGCGAGGTGCTCGTCTTGGCGTTGAACGGCTGGCGGTGCCCGCTCACGGCGGTGGCCGCCCGCTATACCGATGACCGGATCGACAACTTCGACATCTTCCTGCCCGTATGGTTGGCGCGGTACAACAAGGAAGTGTTCGGGACCCTGTTCGTGGGTGGGGTCCTGTTTACGGTCGCCAAGTGGTTTGGCTGGCTGAGGTAGGCGAAACCTCGCCCGAATCGGGCGCGTACGAGCGAGAACCTAAGAGAGGCGCTGCCATGGACCCCCTGCCATTTACCCTACGGGTTCGAGGGCATGATGTGATCGAGGGTCTCGACGCCTTCTCGATTTCCGTCAAGGTTGAGGGCATGGCTTCCTGGGCCGACGATACCGGGTTGACGCTGGAGTGGGCCGAAACCCAGCATATCGACGAAGTGTCGTTCACCCGGGTCAGCAGTGACGTCGTCTCGCAACCGCCACTCGCCATCGACATCGCGGTCGATGAACTGGCCGGCGCGGCCGTTCTGGGAGGGTGGTGGCGCCCCCGAGTGGAGTTCAAAGGCCGGTATCTCGACACGTTTACCCATGTGCCGGGATCGCAGCCCGGGCGGGTTGTCTTGTGGATTCAGCGGAGGGACCGCCACTTGGCGGGTCAGTTGGCCTTGGCGCTGACTCAGGCGATCAGGAGCGGTCCTTCGTTTCCCACTACCGACCCGCGGCTCGAGTTGGGATCGTGAGACATGGCTGATCCGTCCCGTCGCCTCCAGTCTTTGGATCTCATTCGGGGCGCCGTGACACCGCCGGGGCTCGGCGCTACGGGCTCGCGCTGAGCATCCGAATGACCGAACTTGGCCCCAAGCTCGGCCACGGCGGGCGGATTCCAGGGTATCGGACGGATATGGGCTACTATCCCGACGGGGGCTTCTCGGTGGTGATCCAGATGAACACCGATCGCAAGCCAATGACCGATCGGATCGGCGACTACGCGGCGGTTTTGGCTCGGCGAGAGGCGCTCCAGGTCCAGACGTCCGGTTTGTCACTCGAGTGACAAACTGGTAATGGTGCTTCTGGCCCGAGAGACGTGGCAAAGGAACTAAAGGTCCAGAGCTTTCTTGGCGGCGGTTCCGCCCGCCGCTAGGTTTCAGAACCGTGGTGCTCCCTCAATAATTCGGAGATAATGTGAGCCAGAACCAGTCCGATTCACCCACCAACGCCGCCGGCGAGATCGACCGCCGCACCTTCCTTCACGGGGCCGCCGCCGGCGCGGCCGCCGTGGCCCTGGGCGACCGGGCGGCCCTTGCCGCGACGACCCAGAACCCCGATCAAGCCCTCGTCGTGGGCCAGATCGCCAAGCAGCATGCTGCGTCGATCAAGATGCTGCAGGACTGGATTGCCCTCCCGTCGATCGCGGCCGAGAACCGGAACTATCCGGCGGGCGCGGAGTACATGGCCAAGCTCGCCCGCGAGGCGGGATTCCAGCACGTCGAGCTGGTGCCCACGGCTGGGAAGGCCGGGGTGTTCGCCACGCTCGACTCCGGCGCCAAGACATCGCTCGCCATCTACTTCATGTACGATGTCAAACAGTACGACCCGGCGGAGTGGAGTGCCCCGCCGCTCGAGGGACGGCTGGTCGACAAGCCCGGCCTCGGCAAAGTGATCATGGGGCGCGGCGCTACCAATACCAAGGGCCCGCAGATGGCGGTGCTGGCGGCGCTTCATGCGTTCAAGGCCGCGGGCAAGAAGCTCCCGGTCAATCTGGTGCTGGTGTGCGAAGGCGAAGAGGAGATCGCCTCGCCGAACTTCCGGGAGATCGTCTTCAAACCGCAGGTCGAGGCCGCGCTCCGGCAGTGTGTCGGGATCATCATTCCGCTTGGCAGTCAGTCGCCCGATGGGGCGGTGGAGGTGAATCTCGGCGCCAAGGGGGTGGTGGAACTCGAATTGGTGTCGAGCGGCGAGAAGTGGGGCCGGGGCCCGAAGCTCGACATCCATTCGTCGTACGCGGCGTCGATCGACAGTCCGGCGTGGCGCCTGGTTCAGGCCCTCAACACCCTGGTCAAATCCGACGGCCACACCCCGGCCGTCGAGGGCTTCTTCGACCTGGTCAAGCCGCTCAGCGCCCGGCAGAAGGCGATTCTCGAGGCCTCGATTCCGAAGCGGAACGAAGCCGGCTTGAAGAAGGCGCTCGGCGTGGCCCATTGGATCGGCGATGAATCGTTTCACGATTCTCAAGTTCGATTGGTGAGCCAGCCGACCATCAACATCGAGGGCTTGGTGGGCGGCTACACCGGTCCGGGCGGGAAGACGATCCTTCCGCATCGGGCCGTGGCCAAGATCGACATGCGACTGGTGCCGGACATGACGGCGTTAGGTACGCTCGCGCTGCTCAAGAAGCACCTCGCCAAGCATGGCTTCGGCGATGTCGAGGTCAACATGTCGGGCGGGTACGATCCCACTGAAACCGACCCCGAATCCACCCTGGTGAAGGCCATGGTGGCGACGTACCGGAAGTCCGGCGTGGAGCCGTTGCTGTGGCCCCGGCTCGCGGGCTCGTGGCCAGGGGTGACGTTCACCGGCGCGCCGCTCAAGCTCGCGGCCGGACAGTTCGGACTTGGGCACGGCGGCGGGGCCCATGCGCCGGACGAGTACTACGTCATCGAGGCCTCGAATCCCAAGGTGGCGGGGTGGGACGGGGCGGTCAAGTCGTACGTCGACTTCTTGTATTCGCTGGCCTAACGCGAGCTGCTGAGTGATTCGGATCAGTGCCGTTGCCCTGGTGGCTGCGCTTCTCACGGCGCCGCCGCCGAGCCGGTATCTATACGTGTGGACGGCATCGGCCGACAGTACCGCCCTGGACTACCTCGCGGTCTTCGACATCGAGCCCAAGGGCGACCGGTACGGCCACCCGAGCCAAGAACTCGAGCGGGTCCACCGCGATGGGGTTGCGGGCGCAGTAGCGGGCCAGCCGGAGGGCGAAGGCGCGATCGTCCTCGGGCACCCCGACGCCGGCGTGGACATGAAAGCCCGAGTGGGGCCACTGGAGCATGCCCGCGGCCTGGTCCTCCGCGAAGAGGCCGCGGCGCACGAAGAGCCGGAGTACCGCCCGCCGGAACGCTTCCGTCAGCCGGGCGGTGTCATGTCCCGGCCACCCCGGCCAGCGCACGAAGGTCCCGTCGGGCCGGAACCCGCCATCGGTGACAACCAAGTGGAGATGGGGATGCCAATTGGCGAGGGAGCCGTGGGTCTGGAGGCAGGCGATGATCCCGACCGACAGATCCGCCTCGCCGGTGGTGGCGCGGACCGCGGCGGTCACGGTCCGCGCGGCCACCCGGGCGAGATCGCCTACCAGGCTTCGGCGGAACAGGCTATACGCACGGAGCCGTTTGGGGATCGTCAGCACCACCTGCCGGTGGGGTCTTGGGGTTAAGAGGGCTTGTGTTTGGGTCGGGGGGCGCATCTGCGCAAGCAATTTGATAGCATTGTTGCCTTTGGTACCCTTCCCCTTCTTTTAGTGGTATCATGACGCAGATCCAGCAAGTCACCCCCTTTGCAGTGACGCGGGTCGGAAGCGGCTCGCCGTTGTTGCCCGTCGCCCTCCACCGAACGATCTTCCCGCCTTTCACCACCGCGATGAGTTTGTAATCCGGCCCTTGCTGGACGACATTGCTG